>JAUWMN010000190.1 GCA_030613165.1 Desulfobacterales bacterium | reverse complement strand
TTTTTACCGCCTATTCTTCCATTCCCTCTCACCCGTCTCGATTAACGTTACGGCGAATTCAATGTCGGGAATTCTTCCGGCCGCAAATCCGGTGATATTTCTTCCATAAGCATTCAAGATTGCCGCATGATCAGAATTCTTTAAATCCAACTCCAATAAAGCAGCTCGTATTTTTTTTACAATGCTCCTCTCCATATTCTTGTTGGCAACCCACGCGCAGGGAGGAACTCTTGGTGATAATTCAATGATTTTTAACCCCTTGTTTGTATATTGCTCTGCTATGGAGGCCATAGCCATACCCGCATCAGCTTCTTTGTAAAGCACCGTCATAATCACGTCATTATGACTCCCGACAAATTCGTATTTTCCCAGATCTCGCAGTCCAATACCCGCCTCCCTCAACAGATATACCGGCATATTGTATGTCAGTGTGGATGCTCTGTCGCCAAAGACAAAACGTTTTCCCTTTAAATCAAGCCATGAATGGATAACATCATTGTCTTTGTGTACGATAAAAGCGCCATTATATCCTGGCACATCATTTCGCAGTTCCATTGCGATAATCTGGGGATGGTCCAACCTGACATATCGTGCGCCTCCTCCCCATGTCAGATCCACCGTGCCGGTTTTAAACCCCTCTATTGTCTTAGAAAAATCGTCAACTACTACCATTTCTATTGTCATTCCTATAGCAGCGCTCAAATAATCAAGCGTTGGCTGATACCCACTTTTTAATTCCTCCGGACGTCTAAAACCCGAAGGCATATGCAATATTAATCTATCTTTATTTTTTATTGTGTCGGATTGTTCAATAACACTGGAGATAAACTGATGCGATGCATCGAACTTGTTAGTCAGGATTACGATCACAAGAGCAATTACCCCAAGCCCTATGACGGCAAATATTCCTCCCAAAACAACCCTTTTTCGATGCATAATATCTTCTCTTAATGAGACCTTTGAAAAATTACATTGCCAAATCTCCTGTTAGTACTAATCGGGCGATTACACACAATAATTTAGGATCTTGGCCGTCTTTTTTTACTAAACCATCTATTATAACTGTGTAACATCAAGTTTGAGGAAAAAATAGGCCGGTGTGAGGTCTTGACTTGGGACGCTATTTCTGAACGGGTACTAACTCAAAATTTTTTTAATGGAAAGAAGCTCTGATTTTATCTCTCCAAGAGAACTCCCCTCGGAAGCTCCTTTACGGGTATCTGTTGCTTGGAGTTCCTTTCGCGCTCCCGCGATGGTAAATCTCTTCTCATAAAGGAGGTGCTTAATCTTTAATACGGTTTCAACATCCTTCTTTCGGTAGAGACGCTGTCCTGTGGGCGCCCGTACCGGCTTAATAGACGGAAATTCTGTTTCCCAGTATCGCAAGACATACGGTTCGACGCCGGCAAGTGCGCTGACCTCCCCGATTTTAAAATAGCGCTTATCCGGAATTTCTGGTTCTGTGTGCGTCATTGATCGCGTCTCTTAAAACACGACTTAACTTAAAAGTAACCACTTTTCTGGCCGGGATCGTGATTTCAACGCCTGTCTTGGGCATTTTAACCAATCGTTCTTTTTTTTCCCGGACCGAAAATTTGCCAAATGACGAAATCTTGACCTCTTCACCTTTTCGAAGAGAGGTCCTTATAATATCAAAGGTTGACTCAACGAGTTTTGCTGTCTCCCTTTTAGAAAATCCCAATCGTTCGTGGACCGCTTCGATAATATCCTTTTTCTTCATAGCATCTCTTGATTCTCCCTAAGAAGGGCGAAACTCTGCCTTAAAATGTTTCAGCACCTTTTGGCTGATCTCGTCATGCAGATCATTCACTTCCGCATCTTCCAGGGTCTTTTCCGATGATCGATAGATTATCCGGAACGCCACGCTCTTTTTACCTTGAGGAATCGGCTTACCCTCATAGACATCAAATATTTCTATATATTCTATTAATTCTTCCCCAAGTCCCTTTAGATAATCGGTGATACCCTGCACCTCTACCGTGTTGTCTAAAATCAATGCTAAATCTCTGCTTACAGCAGGGAACCGGGAAAAGCCTTTTGAACTTTTCACCTCGGATATCTGAGAAAGAATTGTATCAAAGTTCAAGTCAAATATAAAGACCGGTTTTTTTAAATCAAATTTTTTCAACACATCGACAGACACCTCACCCACTTCACCGAGGTATACGTCATCCGAGAATATCTCCGCGGAATATCCTCTCTTCAGGTACGGAATGCGAGCATAATCTCCCGGCTTTTGAAAACGGATAAGCGGCACATTTAGGTCTCCGAGCGCCTTTTCGACCACCCCTTTAATATCATAAAAATCTGCTGTTGTTTCGCCGGCATGCCACGACTTTTCCTGCCGAGACCCTGTCCAAAGACCGGAAATCATCTCCGCTTCTTCAGGGAGCGCATCCTCTTTGGTATGAAAGAAGACCTTCCCCAATTCAAAAATTCTCAGATCTTCATTATTTTGATTCTGGTTGTGAACCATTGTATTCAAAAGTCCGGGAATTAAAGAGGTTCGCATTACGGTCTGATCTTCCGTAAGCGGATTAAGGATACGAACCATCCGGCGCCGCGGATCATCCGATGACAGTAACAACTGATCACAGCTCTTCTCCGCAATGAAACTGTAGGTTATAATCTGAGAAACACCACACCCGACCAATGACGTGAACAGATCTTTTCTACGTGGAAGCTTGCGATTCGGTTTATTGGAAATAATAGAAGCAAGAGGATATGTGGTTGCTATCTTGTCGTATCCTTCCAACCGGGCGACTTCCTCCACAAGGTCTACGGGGCGTTCAAGATCAATGCGAAAAGTCGGGGTAATCACCTCCAGGCGATCATCATCATATATCTTGACGTCTAATTCGATCGACCTGAGATGACCAGCTATGGCTGCGGCGCTCAACTTGGTCCCCAAAAGGCTATTTGTACGTGAAACAGACAGCTGGATAACCCTTTGAGAGGTTGGACGCGGATATTCATCAATAACTCCCTCTGCCATACTGCCGCCCGCGGTCTCCAGCATTAGCCGGGCGGCGCGATCAAGGGCGCTCATTACACCTCTTGGATCCACGCCACGTTCAAATCTATGGGATGACTCGCTTTTAAGCCCAAGACGTTTGGAGGTTCGACGAATACTGATTGGATTAAAATAGGCGCTTTCAATAAGAATGTTCTTAGTTCCTGTTACTACCTCTGAATTGATTCCTCCCATTACGCCGGCGAGAGCCACCGGTTTCCTGCCGTCACAAATCACGAGCATGTCGGAAGAAAGCTTCCTTTCAACTCCATCCAAGGTAGTAAACTGCTCCCCCTCTTTGGCCGTGCGGACAACAATACGGTGTTCTTCAAGGCGATCAAAATCAAAAGCATGTAATGGCTGACCGTATTCCATCAAGACAAAATTAGTTACATCGACCACATTATTTATGGACCGCAATCCGATCGATTCCAACCGATTGAGTAGCCACGACGGCGAAGGGCCTATTTTCACACCGGAAATAAGCCGGGCGGCATATCGGAAACAATGATCCGGCGCTTCAATTATAACCGAGGTCTGCTCTGATATGGGTCGGTCGCCGGCAGGGAGTTTAGTCTTCGGATAATGCACATCTTTCTTGAGAATAGCCGCAATCTCACGGGCAACCCCCAAAAAGCTTAAACAATCGGAACGGTTTGGTGTAAGATCGATCTCCATAGCGACATCGGACAGATTCATAGCCGTATTAATCCTGGTCCCGGGCCTTGCTGTATTTGCAAGCATCAGAACGCCGGAAGTATCATCACCAAGACCGAGTTCCGACTCAGAACAAAGCATTCCGTGTGACATCTCTCCCCGTATTGCTGCTTCCCGGACGATTATACCCGAGGGGAGATCAGTGCCAGGAAGTACCACAGGGACCAGGTTCCCAACATGAATGTTTGGAGCGCCGCATACGATTGATCGAGATCCTTCGCCCATATCCACATTACAAATGGACAACTTGTCGGCATTCGGATGAGGGGATATATCTACAATCTTCCCGACAACAACGCTATCAAGATAGGCATATCGATCCGTGACGCTTTCAACTTCAAGCCCCGCCATAGTTAGAGCATCGGCTAATTGATTGACATCTATATCAATATCTACGTAACCCTTAAGCCAGTTTAAACTAATCTTCATATGTTGTTACTCATTAAATTTCGTCGAGTAGTTGAGTTGTCGAGTAGGTACTTGACCATTTAACCAACGTAAATACTCAGGTTTGTCAGGTTCACGGTTCACGGTTGCCCACTTTGCTCTCTTCACATCTACAAGGCAGCATAGAGTTTCCTCTCTTTCACCTGCCCGCCATCGCTCTCGCTCAGGCGAGGCGGGCGG
>JAUWMN010000108.1 GCA_030613165.1 Desulfobacterales bacterium | reverse complement strand
AAACGGCTCAAGGGTTTCTACGGAGTAAACGAGGTAATCTTTGTGCCTCCGGATGAAGCGCTTCTCCGTTTGAGAGCTCAGATGGAGCACCAGGTAGGGGTGCTGGATGGATTGCGAGAGAACCCTCTCCCGGCCTCGTTCGAAGTTGGTCTGAATCCCTTTTTTTATGATCAAAAAGCTATCGAAGGACTGGTTAACCAGATTAAAGAACTAAAAGACGTTACTGATGCTCAGTATGGACAGGCGTGGTTGGGTCGATTCCTGGCCTTCCTTAATCTTTTTAAAATGGTGGGTTTTATAATAGGAGGACTTTTGCTGTTTATCGCAATTTTTATCATTTCAAATACTATTAAATTAACGCTTTATGCCAAACGGGAAGAGCTGGAAATCATGCAACTGGTAGGGGCGACAAAACTTTTTATAAAGATACCTTTTTATATACAAGGCCTTCTGCACGGGCTGCTGGGAGGATTGATCAGTCTGGGTATTTTGTACATGCTCTTTTCGGGTTTTGTTTCCAGGGTAAGCATTACGGATTTATCTCTTGCATCTTTTCGTGTTAGGTTCTTATCCGCGGACATGATGGCATTGGTTATTGTTTTGGGAATGTTAGCGGGATGGTTAGGAAGTTGTTTATCATTAAAAAAATTTTTAAAGGTCTTATCCTGAGCTTTCTCGTGTGTCTGCCGGCAAGCTTGTTGTATGTGCAACCTTCCTTTTCAGAAAGTGGACGTTGTGACTTAAGTGAAAATATACAAAAAAAACGTGGCAAAGCAAAAGGTGTTCAACAAAAGATAAGAAAAAAAAAGGACGAAATAAAAACTTTTGCTCGAAAGGAACGGAGATTAGTCTCAGAATTGGACAGCCTTGACCGAACTATTGAACAGGCGAAGCGTCGCCTAAAAAACCTTTTTTCCGAAGAAGCATATATCCAAACACGGATGACAAAGATCGAACAAGAGAGAGCCCTGCACACAAAAGAACTTGAAATTTTAGAGGAACATACGGCAGAACGACTGATTGCTTACTACAAACTTGGCCGACTGGGGATTGTCCCTATTCTGTTTTCCGCGCAATCTTTTACTGATCTTTGGCAGCGTTATCACGCACTTGAGACCATTTTATCTTATGATGTTCAGGTATGGAATGATTTCCAGAAAAAGAAAAAAGAATTGAGTTCATTGACAGAATCTCTTGAGAATCGGCACAAAGACATTAAAAAAATTAAGGTAAAAATCTTAAAAGAGCAGCGCACAATTACAGCCGAAAAAACAAAACGGACTGAACTTCTTGCCCATGTTCGCAACAAAAAGGGGGCAGCCCATGCAGCGCTTGAGGAGCTGATAGAAGCTTCCCGCCGGCTCGACAATACCATAAAACAACTTGAAAAAACCGCAAAAAAAGAAACCAAAAGAGCAACAAAAAGGAGGCCCTTATTTTCGGCTCAAAAGGGACGCCTCTTAATGCCGGTAGAAGGTTCCATTGTAACTTCTTTTGGCAGGTACAAACACCCGACATTTAATATATATCATTTTCAACACGGGATAGACATCAAGGCAAAGGAAGGAACGACCATTCGCGCGATTTATAACGGGACGGTAATATACTCAGGGTGGTTCAAGGGATACGGTAATATTATTATTATTGATCACGGCGAGGGGTATTATACACTGTCGGCTCATGCCTTGAGCCTTTCCAAAAAAGTGGGAGACCGTGTTAAAGGCGGCGAAACCATCGGCGTAGTAGGGGACACCGGATCGCTTAAAGGTCCCGGGCTTTATTTTGAAATTCGCCATCATGGAGAACCGACAGATCCTGTAGCATGGCTGAAGAGTGCAAAAAAGACCAAGAAGCGCAAGAGGGGCTAAAAAAAGATAATAAGAGAGTTGCTCTCTTATTATAAAATGATACAATAGAATTTAGCTTCACTTCGTTTCGCAAGTGGTCGAGTAGTCAAGTAGTTAATTACTCGACCACTTGACGATTTAACCATCGGCGAAGCGCAAGCTTATTTTAAATTGCGGATCTCCGCGAATAAGGGAGGTTGTATGACCAAGCCAAGAAAAAGAAGGACGATTCTATGGTCTGTACTGATCTTTTCCGCCCTATTTCTTATAATAGGAGGCGGTTTTCATAAAAGACTGGTAGCCGGCACGGATGAAACCTATAAGGAATTAAAGATATTTACAGACGTGTTGGATATCGTGGAGAAAAACTATGTTGATTCCGTCGATTCGAAAGAACTTATTAGAGGAGCAATTAAGGGGATGATTGGTTCCCTTGATCCTCACTCTTCTTATCTCCTGCCGGATGCCTACAAAGAGCTTCAAATTGATACACATGGAGAATTTGGAGGGCTCGGAATCGTAATTACTAAGGTGGATGGGGTCATCACGGTGATTTCGCCTATAGAGGGAACCCCTGCTTTTCGCGCTGGGATTGAAGCGGGAGATAAGATCATCAAGGTAGACGGCGAAAACACAAAGGATATGGTCCTTGAGGAAGCGGTCAAAAAGATGCGTGGACCAAAGGGGACTAAAGTGACCATTACGATTATTCGAGAAGGTTTTGAAAAACCAAAGGATTTCACCATCACACGTGGCATCATCCCCCTTAAAAGTGTTCGATCATTTTCTCTAAAAGAGGGCTATGGATATATTCGTATCACAAATTTCAGAGACAAAACCACGAAAGATTTGGAAAAGGCTTTAAATAAACTTGAATCAGGGAAGGTCCCTCTGCGGGGGCTGGTGTTGGATTTACGCCACAATCCCGGAGGACTTTTAGATCAGGCAATAAAAGTTGCGGATCTCTTTTTGGAAGGTGGCACCATTGTATCCATTAAAGGACGGATTAAGGCTCACAATAAGGTCTATGCGGCCCATCCTGACAAAGAAGAAAGGACCTATCCCATCATTGTCCTTATTAATGGCGGAAGCGCCAGCGCCGCTGAAATCGTGGCAGGCGCGCTGCAAGATCATGGGCGGGCGCTTATATTGGGGACGTCGTCTTTTGGGAAAGGTTCGGTCCAAGCTATAGAGCCGATGAGAGACGGGTCCGGCCTTAAATTGACAATTGCTCGCTACTATACTCCCAGCGGAAATTCGATACAGGCTCGAGGTATTGTTCCTGACATCGAAGTAAAAGTCACAGAGATTCCAAGGGAAAAAGAAGAAAAACATATCAAAGAGAAGGATCTGAAACACCATATCAAAAACGATAAAGAGATTAAGCCCCCTAAATCAGATAAGGTTTCCGATGATAAGGATAAAAAGGCCTCGGAGACATTGTTGGCGCGGGACAATCAGGTAAGGGAGGCCTTGCAGATATTGACCAGTTGGGATATTTTTTCAAAGATGTCTCAACAAGCAACAGGTAAATAGGGAGTCTTTTATAAAAAAACAAGTATCTAAACCCGTGCGCAGGAAAGCTCAACGAAGCAGGAAAGCCAGTAAAAAAAAACCGTTCCGGACAGTTCTCTTATCCGCGCTTGTCGTATGCGTGGCAGCCGGCGTATATTTTCTTACAAAGCCCCTTATTGAGGGAAACAGATCATCTGACAAGTCTCCACTATTTGAAATATATTCATCTAAAAATTTCGAGGTTCGTTTACAATATCTTGATCGGGCGATATATGCCGGCCTGTTAGAGCTTGGCGTGTCCGTGGACGATGTAGAGTTTCAGTCCGTTTATCGTAAGTATTCAAAAGACTTGCATTGGAACTTTGCCGTATTAGAGATTCGGCCTCCGAAATTTCCGTCTAAAGCGGACATACAGACAATACTTGACCGGCACCTTTCCAGGCAGGTCTCCGGAGCAACATTTCAGATTGCGTCAGATGGCCGTTATCCTGTAATCCTCCACGTCAGTCTTGACCAGCATCCAACCCATCGTCTTCTCTTTTTAAAGGAACTGAAAAGGGTCCTGCCGCCTTCTGCCCTCAAAAAACTTCCAAAAGTATCTCTTATTCTTGACGACGTAGGATATGACAAACGATTGGCCCTTGATTTCCTGTCGCTTGACGCGTCGATCACTGTTTCCATCTTTCCATTTAGTCCGTACAAAAAAAAGATCGCCTCTATTGCTCATAAAAAAGGCCGGGATGTTATGCTCCACCTTCCAATGGAGCCTCTGGAATACCCTAAGGTCGATCCGGGAAAAGGAGTCCTGCTCACCTCCATGGATATGGATACGCTCCTTGCTCAGCTCGAAGCAAATCTTGATGAAATTCCATATATTGTAGGAGTGAATAATCATATGGGATCTAAGTTTACAGCGGACCCGGAGCGAATGGAATACGTATTTGCGCGACTGAAGGAAAGAGATCTTTTCTTTGTAGATAGCCGTACCACGACCCGCACCTGTGCCAGACGGGTCGCAAGGAATGTAAAACTGAAATTCGCCGAACGGCAAGTCTTTTTGGATCACTTTGAGGACGCAAGTTTTATACGGGCGCAGATAAAACAACTGGCAAGTATCGCGCGGTCAAGAGGGTCTGCCATCGGAATTATCCATCCACACAGATTGACATATCTTATTTTAAAGGCAGAGCTTTCCAATTTAAAAAAGGAGGTAGAGATTGTCCCGGTTTCCCAGTTGGTCAATTAATAGCTCAGCGTTCCACCATTGCCCCCCTATGTTCGCGTCCCACAGGAGGCTGTCCGCCCCCGACTCGACTGCTCCGCGCCGATGAAGATATGCTCCGTATGTGTTAAGAACGAGTTGCATTTTTGAGTTAAGGAGTTGGGAGTAAATATACCAAACAAATTTATGCCAAAATATCAATAATGTCTTTGCTGTCAGATTCTCCTAATACATTTAGTATTTTTTTTTGCCATGCATCCGGCATATGATCAAACTTTGCCTTGATCTCATTCGATTCACCCTGTTCAATAAGTGCCCGCAAAACATTTAAGGCCTCCCGTCTGTCCTTTAACAACTTTGCTTCGGTCTTTCTCCTTGCAGAGATGATGAGCTTATGTAGCCCAAAGGCTGCTGGATGGGGCACCTTGATGTTTAAATCGTCTGATTCGATGAGTATTATGTTTTGAACAAGAAAATCGAGAAATCGCAAACCTTGCGCATTCACCCCAAGATGAGGAAGTGGATACGGTTTATCAATTCCTCTTCCCTTTTCAGGAACAAGAAATTCTATTCTGATTTCAGGGTGTTCAAGCCGCATATAACCGCGGTTGTCGAAAGTAACTAAAAAACCTTCATCCTTTAGGATCTCACCAACATCTATTTTCTCTTTAGACCTAACTGGAAGTGGTACAAGAAAATCTATATCTTTAGTTCTTATAGATGGGCCATACCTTCCAGGAGCAAAATAATCTTTATAGAAATACATACACCAGCTGCCCACAAGGACAATTTCATCTAATATCCCGATATCATGAAAGCGCTTTAAGACTTTATGAAACAGCGCGTATTTCTTTTGCACGCAACGCCTTTCTCAAAAAGGATATTTGTTTTCTCACCTGTGAAAGAAGCTTCCTGTATTTTGCCCTCATTTTCTTAGCTACTTCGTATTTTTTAATTTCTTCTTCGGAGAGTTTACCTTTATAAATGAACTTAACCTTTCCTTCTTCTCTGCGCATAAGATAATAATAACTGTGTCCCTTTATCTGCTTTTTAACGAGAACTCCCGGAGGAATGGCATTAAGGGCTTTAACATAAGCAGCTTCCTGTCTGATAGAGCTTTCAAGTTCTTCTTCCAAAACACCTTTTATAACCTTCATCTACAATACCCCGTTACCATACACATTATCGATAATAATACTTTGTAAGGTAACAGGTGTCAAGCTAAAAGTTACCATACATTTTCCATATTTCACAATATTGTATGGTAACTTTCCTTGCTCTTCTTAAAAGTATGATTTTGAGACCTTTGCACAACGCGACATTTTTTTGTCAGGTAAGGAAGGTGAAAATCTTAACTGGAGGAATACATTAGGTATTTTGAGGATAGCGCTGATGCTTCACTGCGTGCAAGATTTGAAGCCTGACGCCGAATCACGGGAAAATGGCAGTTCTGCAAAGGTCTCATTTTGACCCAAAAAATGCCACCCTAAGACCTAAAATTACGGGCGATTTTGCAGGATTATCAAGTGAGTTTGCGTAGTTATCGTGGTCCGACCCCGACATCTATATTTGGAATAAGTTCCACAGATTTGGCAAAACGTTTGGGAATAAGTCAGCCAGGAGTAGGATATGCAGTAAATAGAGGAGAAAAGATCTCCCGGGTTCCAGCTTATTTCGTGCAATAAATCACACTTTACGTCCGAATAAGGTGACGGTTGTCACATATCTTAACCGAAAACCCTT
>JAUWMN010000239.1 GCA_030613165.1 Desulfobacterales bacterium | reverse complement strand
AAAAATCGCTCAATTTAGGTTTATCTAATGTAAGAGAACAGAAAATAGATGTCATCTGTCATTGATCATCTGTCCACGCCTTGGCGTGGTTAAATGATAAATGCCAGATGTTCGTCTACCTTCTGTCCTCTGTCCTCTGCCCTCTAACGCTTCTAATCTTTTTTACCCTTTCCGAGCATCTCCAAAAATGGTTTAAAAAGATCGATCGGAAAGGGGAAAATGGTGGTGGAATTATTCTCCGTAGATATCTCACGCAATGTCTGGAGATACCGCAGTTGCAAAGCAACGGGATGCTCTTCGATAATCTCTGAGGCCTTCGCCAATTTGTCGGCCGCCTGATACTCTCCTTCCGCATTAATCACCTTGGCGCGGCGCTCTCGTTCCGCCTCTGCCTGTTTGGCCATGGATCTCTGCATCTCCTGGGGCAGATCTATATGTTTGAGCTCCACGGCAGACACCTTGATCCCCCATGGATCAGTGTGCGTATCTAATATCTCCTGAAGCTGGGCGTTGAGCTTTTCTCTTTCGGACAGTAGTCCATCCAGATCCGCCTCTCCACAGACACTTCTGAGGGTAGTCTGCGCAAGTTGTGATGTGGCATAAAGATAATTTTCCACCTCGATCACTGCTTTGACCGGGTCCATCACCCTGAAATAGATGACGGCATTCACCTTTACCGATACATTATCTCGGGTGATTACATCCTGGGGATCAATATCTAAGGTAATCACCCTAAGGCCGACCTTAACCATCTTATCGATCACCGGAATCAATATAATCAACCCTGGACCTTTTGCCGCGATAACCCGGCCCAGCCGAAAAATCACCCCCCGCTCGTATTCATTCAATACCCGAATAGCGCTGGCAAGGAAAAGGACAGTAAGCACAACTACAATCATTATTGGATACATAAAAACCTCCTAAGTTAGTTAATAGTTTTCTCCACCTTTACGACAAGTTTGTCCACCTCTACTACCCGTACCTTGGTCCCTTCCTCAATCACCTCATCTGCAATCGCATTCCATAGTTCACCGTGCACAAATATCTTTCCCTCGGGCGAGAGAGCCTTTTGCACTATCCCGATCTCTCCTGTCAATCCCCGGGGTCCTGTTATGACTTTGGAAACCTGCGCCCTGAACGCAAGGCCCGCCACAACCACAAAAAAGCCGGAGACCAATACAACCGTTGGGACAAGGACTCTCAAAGAAAGTTGCAGACCAACCTCGCTGCCTATATCAAAAAGCATAAGGGAGCCTAACAAAAGTGACAGAACACCCCCCAGGCTGAGAAGGCCGTAACTAATTATCTTCATCTCAAGGATAAACAGAATAATCGCAAGCAAAATTAACAGCATCCCGGCATAATTGACCGGAAGCGTCTGAAAGGAAAAAAAGGCGAGAATCAAACAGACAGCTCCGATTACTCCGGGAAATATCGCCCCTGGATTGGAAAGTTCAAAATAGATACCTGCCATACCTATCATCATAAGGATATATGCTATATTCGGATCGCTGAGTGTCTTTAGTATCCTGTCCCTGAAAGTCTCTTTCAGCACTATCCTTTTTAGACCGGCAGTTTTTAATTCCCCTTTTCCTTTGATCGTGCGGCCGTCAATCTGCTGGAGAAGATCCTCCAGATCGTTTGCAACAATGTCGATGACCTTGAGTTTGAGAGCCTCTTTTTCTGTTACGGAAACAGACTCTCTTACGGCCTTTTCCGCCCAATCAGCGTTACGACCTCTTTTTTCTGCAATGCTTCTGATATAGGCCACCATGTCGTTGGTCACCTTTGCCGTCATGGTCTCGTCCATCTTTTTATCACCGAGACTTACGGGGTGGGCCGCGCCTATGTTGGTTCCAGGCACCATGGCCGCTATGTCCGCCGCCATGGTAATCATAACCCCGGCCGACGCCGCCCTTGCGCCCGAAGGTGAAACAAAAACCACAACAGGGATTCCGGATGCCAGTATCTCCTTTACAATTGTGCGCATAGAAAGCCCCAAGCCGCCGGGAGTGTCCAGCTCAATTACAATACAAGCCGCGCCATCATTAGACGCCTTTTGGATCTTGTTCACCAGAGAACCGGCAAGACCCGGATTGATAGTTCCCTCCGCGCGAACAATATAAACGTCACCGGCTCCAGCGGCACATGGCTTACATGTGACAAGAAAAAGAAGAGATAGGCACAATATCAAACTGTACCGATGGCATTTTTCATTTATCATTGGGCATTTTTCATTTATCATTGATCAATCGTGGGTCAATCGTTATTTCTTGTTTGATTTACGTGCAGTAATGATGCTTTTGCCTATGATGGCGATTAGTTGTTCACATTCATCAAGAAGTGGCTCTACGCGTTCCGGTTTAACTAATGGCACACGGTGAATAACCCTTATCCAATAACGCGATTCCTTCAACTCCTCATCTTTACGCTTGACCATCCCGTTCTCCCTTATCATTTGTCATTCTTAAATGAATCGGTCCCTTTTGCAATGATAAATGCCAAATGACCAATGTTCAATGAAAAATGACTAATGACCAATGACAATCTTCTTAACCTTCTTCATATCTTCCCACACATCACGCTTCTTTGCGGGATTACGGAGCAGGTATGCAGGATGATACGTCGGAATTAAAGCTATCCCTTCATACTCATGAGCGCCTCCCCTAAGCTTTGTTATCGGATCATTTGTATTCAGCAAGGTCTGAGCGGCAATAGCCCCCAGGGCGCAGATAACACGGGGCTGGATTGCCTTTAGCTGGCGGACAAGAAAAGGTAAGCAGGCATCAATCTCATCCTGTTCCGGATTTCTGTTGTGCGGCGGACGACATTTTACAATATTGCATATGTAGACATCTTCCCGGGTCAGATCAATAGCCTGGATAATTTTAGTCAAAAGCTGTCCGGCCGCCCCCACAAAGGGTTCACCTTGCACATCTTCTTCGTGGCCGGGGCCTTCTCCCACAAAAACAAGTCTTGCCCGGGGCTTCCCCTGCCCAAAAACGATATTCTCGCGCCCTTTAGAAAGATTACACCTTTTACAATCCCCTAAATCCCTTCGTATATCCGCTAACTCTTCCGTTAAGGCCACATCTTTTCCCCATCTATCCAGGATATCCCGCGTCTTCTGTGAAAAAGCGAACCCATTGCACCCCATAGCCCCCATGTAGCGCAAGTAGGCCCTAAAATCATCCACTGCCTCATCAAAGAGGAGAGACTTGTCGTCTTTGTATGTGGGAGGCTTTTCCATATTTCGTGAATATTTTTTCACCGCAGAGACGCAGAGAACGCAGAGAGAAATTTTTTTGTTTGTCGGGAGATACCGACAAACAAAAATGACTCAGCCTTTCAGGCAAAACTCAATAGCATGTTTTATTTGATCATGAAAGTTTATTTCATTCCCGAAGGGGGATTGCTTTTTCAATACCGGTATCTCCCGGTATTGAAAAAATAAAAATATTCTCTGCGCTCTCTGCGTCTCTGCGGTGATACCAAAAACCTTGATTTCTGTTGCCTCT
>JAUWMN010000155.1 GCA_030613165.1 Desulfobacterales bacterium | reverse complement strand
AGTAAAACTTCTTACCACAAGAAATGTTGTCTCATCTTTAGAGACAAAAAAGGCAAAATCTACACCTTAGCTATAACCATTCACGCGACCTTTGCAAAACTGCCATATGAGCGCTGACGCTTCACTTCGTGGCCCGTGATGCGGCGTCCCCGATGAGCTGGATTTGTCAACAGGCTTCAAATTTTAATTGGAAGTCTTCAGACATACCCGACAATAATACCTGAATCATTCGGACCCTGGAAAGAAATACGGCGTATTTCCCTTACACCAGCCCCATCCAACATCTCCATTATTTGCTTCTCAGCGTAGGACCGGCCCTTACGGGTGCCAAGCAACATGTTGAGAGAAAAAAGCGCCGGGAAAAGTGGGCCATCAAGCGTATTTTCAAGAATGAAGTCATGAATCAAAATCAGTCCACCCGGTTCGAGGACGGCTACTACTTTCCGGATAATATCTTGGCACTCTTCGGGACTTTCACCATGGAGAATGTGTGAAAGCCAGGCTACATCATAGCTCCCCTCAATATGATTTTCCAAGTAGTTGCCGGCCATGAAATCGATCCGATCGGCCAGGCTAAACTGTTCGATTGTACGGAGGGCAAACGGCCTTGTGGTAGCAAGATCATATACAGTACCCTTAAGCTCTGGATTAGCCAAGCAAAAATGAATGGCATACGTGCCCGGCCCTCCGCCGAGATCGAGCAGGTGGTGTCTACCCTCAAGATTTATCTGAGATGCCACGCGGGGAGCAAGCCCCATACCGAGATTGAACATACCCATCAAAAAGCTTTCCCGCCTCTTCTCATCATCATCATGGGGCCTTTCCCTGACGGGGCTGCCGCTCGTTACCGCCTCGTGCAGCCGCGACCACGATTCAAGGAGATAATGATGGTGCATAAGGATATAACCGATATATCGTGGAGATCCCTTTACGAGAAACGTCTTGCTCATCTCGGTGTTCGCGTACTGCTCGCCCTGCTTCGTAAGCAGATCCATGGCTGCCAATGCATTGAGGAGCGTTGTCACCCCTCTCACATCTCCAGCCAATCTTCGGGCGATCTCCTCACCTGTAACCTGATCCTCACCGATCACGGTAAAAATTTCAAGGCGGACACCGGCGTGCAAGGTACACGCCTGCCAGTAGCTGCCGGATATATTTAACAGTTGCCCTGGGGTTATTTCATCTGTTGTCATAGAATTTCGTTCTTATGTTTATAGTAATTATTTGAAACCGACAGAGCCTTCTAATTGAAGCAACCGTCTCTTCAACTCCAATCCTCCTCCATATCCTCCCAATCTCCCCTTTGCTCCAATCACGCGATGGCAGGGAATAATGATCGGAAATGGATTCCGGGCCATTGTGGCGCCGATAAACCGGGCCGCTTTCGGCCGCCCTATGCGTCTGGCGATCTCACCATAGGACCGAACCGATCCGTACGGAATGGCCACAGTTTCACGAAGGGCCTTTTGTTGCAGCACAGTGAGATTACTCATGTCGAGGATATCCCAATCACACCCTATCGGGTTTCCCCGAAAATAGGCCTGAATTTTCTGCTTAAGACCCGTCACTACCGGAGAAGAACCCTCCTTTGTGCCTCCAGCGGATCGCACCAACAGTTCGAGGCTTTTTTTATCTTTTTGGGGCAAGAATATCCGTCGAATCCGGGCAGAGTTGTTTTCGAACAAAATTGCTATGGTTCCAAACTTAGTTATGAAAATATGATAGAACATTAACGAAATACCAGTCTACACTACTGGCATGTGAGGTTTCATACAGAGCGAATTGGCACCCGCATGCCGCCGCATTACTATTCCCCGTAAACCGTTGTCTTGTATACGCCATAAACACCCAATATGTTTTTGACATCCCAGTCCACATGATGAATCTTTTTAATTCCGCCATTTTTCATTGCTGCCTGAATACTTGCGTCACCGATGGCGACAAGAGCAAGAATGGAAACGCACTCCGAGGTCCCAACCTTCAAGGCCTTAGCTGCATTAGTCGCCTTACACGGCAACTTTACCTCCGTATATAGCGTTCCTATGGGAACAATAGTTGCACAACCAACCAAAAACGCCATAGCGACTAACACCGCTGTTAATGACAATACCTTCTTCTTCATACTGATCCTCCTTCTTATTGCTATATTAGACCACGTTTACATGCGGGTGCCAACTCGGTTAGGTATGACATGATACCTGTTCTGTATATGGAATGATCTTTTGACAACAAAACCTAAAAAGCTCTCTGATTATACTTCAGTAAAGTTCCCCGTACTTCCGCACGGGGGGCCGGGGTTGATCTTCATGAAAGGCTATTTTATATTTATATCATATCGAAAAAATTTTGCAAAGAATTCTCGTAGATGGTGAATGTTTGCTCAAGCCGATCACCGTGGAAAAGGTATCCGCTCTTAGCGGAGTTATTCGTCTGCATTAGTCATCGTGGAAAAATGTTTTCACGAGTCAATTGAGCTTGACCCTGAGTATATAAAAGCGGTATGCAATTTAGGAGTTACCTGTTTTAAGGTAAAAAAACTATTCATAACCGTTATTACACCGCAAAGGCACAAAGTACGCAAGGTAATAAAAGCCATAGATTTTTCTTTGCGTCCTTTGCGTCTCTGCGGTGAGCTATTGTATCTTATGAAAGTAATACAAAATTTCATGCTTATCTGCTCCTTTTTACTCCTCTTTACCGGAATAGCGACATCTGCTGACGATCCGTTTAAAGGCCCATGGGAAGGCGCTATCCAAAATAGTACTTCCTCACCACGCCGCTCGTCCCTCAATCCGCTTAAGTGTTTTGTTAAATTTTACAGGGACTATATTTCTCCCATCGATGGTAAGGAATGCCCGATGCACCCCTCCTGCTCCCGGTACAGCATCGACTGCTTTGAAAAACATGGCTTGATTATAGGCTGGATGATGACCTGTGATCGTCTATTTCACGAACCCGACGAGATGGAACAGGCCCCTATGATTCTGGTCAATGGTCACTACAGATTTTATGACCCTGTGGAAAATAATGATTTTTGGTGGTATGATAATAAATAAGCTTAGATAACTGTTTGTGGGGGTACTAAGGTGTGAACCAGAGTGATCAATTTTCATCGAAAAGCGATACTCACCGCAGAGACGCAAAGGACGCAAAGGGGGTCTTTTGCGCCTCTGCGGTGAATCATTCTGCTGGTTTTCATTTCAGATGCAAACTATTACCACCGTTGATCGCAACTTATCTATCACTCTGGATTATCATCTCTTTTATCTGTTTCTTGCCCCTCTCCTCTTTTGCTGAGCCTGTTCTTACAATCGATGCTGATCGTCAGTTTGAATTTGCTGAGCACTACTTTCGTGCCGGCGAATACTACAAGGCCATCGGAGAGTATGAACGGTTCATCCATTTTTTCCCGGAGAATGTCCGCGTGGAAGAGGCTATGTATAAAATCGGGTTGTCTTATTTTAACGGAGAAAAATTTCAAGAGGCGCTCAAGGCCTTTAACGTCCTGCTCGCCAAATTTCCTTCAACCGATTTTGAGACAGAGACACAATTCAGGATCAGTGAGTGTTTTGTCCGACTAAAGGAGAACCTCAAAGCAATCGGATATCTCAATGACATCGCGGATACGGCGGAGTATAAGGAAATCTCGGACGAGGCATATTATCGACGCGGCTGGATATATCTTGAGATGGACCGCTGGGAAGAGGCCGAAGAATCGTTCGATTTGATCAGCCCAAAAAACAGAGACAACTATCGACTAAAAACTCTGTCACAGGAAATGAGTAAAAAAAAAGCCCTGAAAACTAAAAGCCCGACAGGCGCGGGAATGCTGGCCATTATACCTGGTGCGGGTCATCTGTACTGTGGAAGGTATAAAGACGCGACAGTAACATTTATCCTCAACAGCGCTATGATCTATGCGGCTTACGAGGCCTTTGACGAGGGCCATGACGTCCTGGGTGGTATTATAACCTTTTTTGAACTCGGTTTTTACTCCGGCAATATCTATAGCGCCATAAACTGTGCGCATAAGTACAACAAGGGTGTCAAAAATCGTTTTTTAGATTACTTGAGAGACAATTCAAGGGTTAGACTCGGGCTTCAAAGCAATCAGACTAAAAAGCCCGCGCTTATGCTTTCTTATCAGCTAACCTTCTGAACTTCATAGCTTCTTATACACTCAGAAAGGAGATACCATGTTAAACATAATACGTTTTATTGTTTGTCTATCGGTGTTGTTTCTATTCGGCTGTACCTGTATCTCCATCCCTTCCTTTGTACAGCCCATTCAGCCCTTGCAAGAACGGGTAGTCGAAGGAAAGGGACCCATCAAGATCCTTCTGCTCGATATCTCGGGCACTATTTCAGAACAACGAAAATCAAGGGGTATGGGACTGCAAGAAGAAAGCTCCCTGGTAGACAGAATCAAAGAAGAGCTGAAAAAGGCTGAATCAGACAAGTCGATTGCGGGAATTATTGTCAGGATCAATTCCCCGGGAGGGACAGTAACGGCAAGCGATATTATTTACCATGAACTCCGAGAATTTAAGAAAAGGACCGGCGTGAAGATTATCGCGGCCCTCATGGACACTGCCGCTTCCGGAGGATACTATGTGGCTGTTGCCGCGGACAGAATCATTGCTCATCCCACCACAATAACCGGAAGCATCGGGGTTATTGCTCTAAAATTCAATGTGCAAGATCTATTGACCAAAATCGGTATTGAAGAAGAATCGATAAAATCAGGAGACAAAAAGGATTTAATGTCGCCCTTCCGCCCCACTACCCCCGATGAACGAGAAATGATCCAAACCATTATCGACAAGCTGCATCAACGTTTTGTCAACGTGATCGTCGAGGGTAGGCCCTCATTAACACAAAATGAACTGGCAAAGATTGCTGACGGTCTGATATTTACAGCAGAACAGGCGTTAGAGGCAAAATTGATCGACAGCATCGGGTACATGGACGATGCAATCGGTATTATGAAGGACGATCTTGGAATAAGGG
>JAUWMN010000148.1 GCA_030613165.1 Desulfobacterales bacterium | reverse complement strand
GGCCGGCCAACTCACGCGCTTCTTCCATGCTCCGGGCAATACCGCTTTTGGGTATGCGGAGCCCGATGTTTCGCATTGCATCCCGGAAGAGATTTCGATCTTCGGCCTTTTTAATTACATCTACAGACGCCCCTATCATCTCCACGCCGTATTTGTCCAAGGTACCCATCTCGGCCACCTTGATTGCGGTGTTGAGACCTGTCTGACCGCCCAGGGTCGGCAAAAGAACATCAGGCCTTTCCTTTTCGATCACCATAGAGACCATCTCCGGCGTGATCGGTTCTATGTATGTGCGGTCGGCTGTCTCCGGGTCGGTCATAATGGTGGCGGGATTGCTGTTGATCAAAACCACCTCGTATCCCTCTTCCTTAAGGGCCTTGCATGCCTGGGTCCCGGAATAGTCAAACTCGCAGGCCTGCCCGATAATGATCGGGCCGGAGCCTATAATAAGTATCTTTTTTATGTCATTACGCTTTGGCATATTCAGTCATCAATCGAGTGAAATTATCGAAAAGATAAGAGGCATCGTGTGGGCCGGGCGCTGCTTCGGGATGGTATTGGACGGAAAAGACAGGTAGGCGCTTGTGTCGCATCCCCTCAAGGGTCTGATCATTCAGATTAATATGGGTGATCTCCACCTCGGGATCTTTGATTGAGTCGATGTCGACAGAAAACCCGTGGTTTTGACTGGTAATCTCTATCCTGCCGGTCAAAAGGTTTTTGACCGGCTGATTCCCCCCACGGTGCCCGAATTTCAGCTTAAAGGTTTTCCCTCCAAAGGCCTGTCCCAGGAGCTGATGCCCCAGGCAGATCCCAAAAATAGGCCGATAATCGAGCAAACGCTTGACCGTATCCACCACATAGGAGACCGCTGCGGGATCTCCGGGGCCATTTGAAAGAAAAATACCGTCAGGATTAAGGCTCTTGACCTCGTCCGCGCTTGTATGGGCAGGTACAACTGTTAGGTCGCATCCCCTGCCGGCCAGGCTTCTCAAAATATTATGTTTCGCCCCACAGTCAAGAGCCACCACATGGAACCGTCTCTCCCGTTCCCCCGCCCATTTATAGGCACTATCGCACGTAACCTTTTTAACCAGGTCTCGGCCGATCAGGCCGGGTGAGTCCTTTGCCCGCTGTACCAACGATTCTACGTTGTGATCCACAGTCGAGACAATCCCTTTCATCGCTCCGTGCATGCGGATACGCCGTGTCAAGGCCCTGGTATCGATCCCTTCAATCCCGATAACCCCGGCCGCGTTCAAATAGTCGGCCAACGTCTTCTGGGACCTCCAGTTGCTCGGTATGCGCTGATATTCCCGTACGATGAGGGCCTCGGCCTGTATCGCATCAGACTCGGCATCCTCATCCGTAACGCCGTAGTTTCCGATCAGGGGATATGTAAGGGTGACGATTTGGCCTTTATAAGAAGGATCGGTCAGTATCTCCTGGTAGCCGGTCATGCTGGTATTAAAGACCACTTCACCGGTGACCTCGCCTTCCGCGGCAAAAGTCCGCCCCTCAAAAATAGTCCCGTCTTCTAATGCTAATATGGCTTTCATTATGTTTGTTTGCCGGCAGAGGCATTTTGCCTGGCCCCCAGCATCCCTTTGTTTTGCAACACTTCTATGATTGCAATTTTGCCAGACTGAATAGCAACGATATGTGAGGGAATTGTGGCGTCACGTTTAAGAAATTATCAACTTATTTGTTTTAACAGAACAGATATATAATCTACGATAGGCTCAAGTCAAGTTTAAAAAGGAGGGGGAAAAGAAGCTGAGAGCAAAGAGCGTAGAGTAAAAGTCTGGCTGACAACTCTCTCTGCTCTTCGCTCTCCGCTCTTCACTTTTTAATGATGACCGCCTCCGGCCATAGGATTCATCGCGCGTTTAGGATTCGATTCGACCTTTTTAAGGATGTCTAGGAGGCTGTCCGAGAATTATGTCCGTAACGAAAAATAGTGAGAACGAGACAAAATTTTCGCAAATTTGAGCAGAATAGCAGGCCTATTTGACGAAAAATTGCGGAAATTTGGGCCGTTTCTCACTCTTTTGCAGTAGGATCAGAATTCTCGGACAGCCTCCTATAACCTTTGATTCAGGCAGCCAACCCAAAAGGCCCTCAATGCACCTTAACGGTGACCATAGTAGCAAAACCTGTCCAGGCACGTTATGATAAATGTGTAAATCACATGAAATTTTCTATGAAATTCTTTTGACAAAGTGCGGAAGAATTTATATAATGATTTAAATTTGATTTTTGTTCTGTTCAAGATTTGTACTGTACGTGCTCTAAATGATATTCTTTTCTGTTTCTTGAATCCTCTTTTATCTCTTGCGGCCCTGTGTAATAAGTTCGTTAAGAATTTTAATATATAAACCGTCCGTATTTGCAAACCGTCCGTATTTTAGCAATGGAGGAGAAAAATGGCTGCCAAAAAAAATGCAAAAGCTACCACGAAATCAAAAGTGCGCAAAAACCCAGAAAAGAAGGTAACGGCGAAGGCGAGTTCAGCCCCGGAGGTTTCCGCAAAAACTGAGCCCAAAATATCTACAAAAGCTCGTGCCACCGTTGCTAAAAGCCGAACATCTACCAGGGCCAAGGCTGCCACAAAAAAATCAGCGGCAAAGCCGAAAAAAGCAAGCTCCTTACTTATAGAGTTTCAGCTTCAGGCCCCTGCCGCCAAGGCTGTCTTTCTTGCCGGAGATTTTAATGGTTGGCTTATTGATAAGGATAAAATGGCTAAAGACAACAATGGTGTTTGGAAAACGAAAGTAAAACTGACCCATGGAAAGTATGAATATCAATTTGTAGTCGATGGGAGTTGGTGGACTGATCCTGAAAATCCGGACACAACCTGGAACTCATTTGGAACGCAAAATTCGGTAAAAGAAATTTAAAGGGGTCAGTTGACAGAAATCTCTGATTTACCCGCTCCGGACTCCGCCCCGGAGGAGTCTATTTCTTTGGGGAAACTGCCTCAAAAGTGCCCACTTCCGTAATGGAAGCGGGCACTTTTGTTTGTGCAGGGCCGATCCCCGACAAAGTTACGTTTTGCGCAGGCATAAAAATCCCCCTGAATCCCCCTTTAATAAAGGGGGGATTTGAAGTACCCCCCTTGGCAAAGGGAGCCTTTGAAGCACCCTCCTAAGGAGACATTAAGAAGTCGATCACCAAAGCAAGAGAGTAATATGGATTCAATATTGATCATAGCGGGCGTTATTATCTTTTTTCTCTTAGGGTACAAATTCTATGGGGGATTGATTGAACGAGAGCTTGTTGACCCCCGGTCTGAAAACCAAACCCCTGCCGTATCCATGAAAGACGATGTCGATTTTGTGCCGGCCAGAAAAGCGGTACTGTTCGGACATCATTTTTCATCCATAGCCGGCGCAGGGCCTATTATCGGGCCGATTGTCGCAATCGGGAGCTTCGGCTGGGTGGCCACACTGGGCTGGATTGTCCTGGGCAGTCTATTCTTTGGGGCGGTCCACGATTATCTTTCTCTCATGGTCTCGGTAAGAAACCGAGGCGCCTCCATCGCGGATGTTGCGGAAAAGACAATGGGAAAAACTTCTAAGATGATATTTTCCATTTTCTTATGGACTGCTTTGGTTTTGGTTGTGGCAGTATTTGGTATAGTGGGAGCAAAAACGCTTGTGGCCAAACCCGTAATGGTGATCCCAGCCTTTGCTTTGATTCCGATTGCCATGCTGTTTGGTTACGCGCTATCCCGTAAGCTTGTTTCCCTGTGGCTGGGGACCCTTCTTGCAGTGGGAGCTGACCTTGTTTTTATCTACATAGGATATCATTATCCTATTGTAATCAACTCCGAGCTACTTGGGCTTTCACCTCTGATGTTCTGGTTTGTAATTCTTTTGATCTATGCGGGGATAGCCTCGGTACTACCGGTACATATACTTCTACAGCCCAGGGATTATATAGCCACCTATAAATTGTACATGGCTTTGATCCTGGGGATATCAGCCATTCTTATCATACATCCACCGGTGAACGCGCCGGCCTTTATCAGCTTACAGTCAAGTCATGGGCCGATCTGGCCAATGCTCTTTATACTCGTTGCCTGTGGAGCCATTTCCGGATTTCATTCTCTTGTCGCAGGAGGGACTTCTGCCAAACAGCTTGCCAGTGAAAAGGACGGCAGACTTATCGGTTACGGAGCAATGCTTACGGAAGGGGTTCTGGCAGTGATGACCTTGATACTGGTAGGAGCGGGGCTCTACTGGTCAAAGCCTACAGGCATAGACGTAAATATGGCGCAACTCGGGTTCCACGAAACCCTAAAAGGCGGTTGGATTGTAACCTTTGGCAGCGGGTTCGGCAATCTCGTCCATCAGCTCCTCCCCTTTATAAGTTTTCCCCTTGCCATGCTCTTTGCCATGATCACACTCAACACCTTTGTATTGACCACCCTTGACACGGCCACAAGGGTCACCCGCTTTATGATTCAGGAATCGCTGGGCGCAAAAGTGCCTCTCCTTTCTAATAAGTACGGCGCGTTGCTTTTTGTTTTAGCGCCGGCCGGCTGGCTGGGGATTACCAACTCTTGGACAAAAATTTGGCCGATATTCGGGGCCACTAATCAGCTCGTGGCCGCTCTTGCCCTCTTTGTTGTTTCCGCCTATCTTGTAGGCATCAAAAAGCCCACGAAGTACACCGTCTACCCCGCATTCTTCATGATTGTAACAACCGTTGCCGCCCTTGGCTGGCAGGCTTATCATTTCTTTATTGAAGAGGAGCCAAAGATTCTACTCGGAATATCGAGCGTAGTTCTTATTTTACTATCCCTGTTTGTGGCTAAAGAGGGATGCCGAGTTATTTTTGGTAGAAGACAAGGAAATGCATGAGCTAATTCTGAAATCCCTGGACAGATTAAAACGATCCTCTTTTAGATCAAAATTCACTCTTAAGGATAAGGACCTCTCGTATATCGAAGAGAAGGGAATCGAGACCATCAGAAGTCATGCCTTTGATTTCATAACATCGAGAGTAGCTCCTCAGTTCCCCAAAAATGATGGTAGACAAACCCCAATGAAAGGGCACCCTGTATTTATCGCCCAACATGCGACCGCAACATGCTGCAGAGGTTGTATTGAAAAATGGCATGGAATCAGGAAAGGGAAAGCCCTGACCGATGATGAGA
Organism: Desulfobacterales bacterium; assembly: GCA_030613165.1. Taxonomy (GTDB): domain Bacteria; phylum Desulfobacterota; class Desulfobacteria; order Desulfobacterales. The sequence continues at coordinate 98 of JAUWMN010000148.1, read as the reverse complement.
TAACGTTCATCGTTGGTTTGATAATAAAGTGGATAGAAGGGCAGATAGATTAATTAGAATTTCAAAAGTAAAAATAGAGGGTTTTCGTTCAGACACTA
>JAUWMN010000074.1 GCA_030613165.1 Desulfobacterales bacterium | reverse complement strand
ATAAGCAGGATCCCGATGGTGTTCCCAGGGATTGGATACGTCGCATGAAGCAGGCCATGTGCACGCTCGGCTGGCGATTCAGCTCTGACCGAATGGTAAAGGATTACACCATTCATTGTTACAAGCCGGCAGCGGGGATATCAACGTGTCAGATGAATATTCCGTTTGTCTAACCCGGAGACACAATCGTTGTCACGGCAGGTCTTCCCATTCTTTCTACCGGCACCACAAATATGATCCGAGTGAAAAAACTTTAGAATACAACCCCCACATATCCGACAAAACTGTTTCCGGGGCTCTTGTCATAGCTGGTTGCGTAGATTATCTTTTCAGCCTTTACCGCGCCAAGCGTTCGGCCCGCGGCAATTGCCGTTGCGGCAGCTCCGGAACAACAGGCGTTTTGACGTTCCAATCCTTCGGTGATCACCCCTTCGGCATCCATTGCGATCATCCGCTCTATCACCCGCTTATCGTTTTCATTACGCACCCAATCAAGCGCCTCATCTCCCAGGCCCTTGGGAATGAACCCATAATTGTAACCATAGTGGGTAAGGTCGGTTGATCCAATAGCGATCATTTTTATTCCGAGTTCTCGTGATATCTCTACAATTCTTTCCCCGATCTTAAGAGACCCCTTTACAGGAGGAACACCAATCGGCACAATCTTTATATCCGGGAAAAAATACTTAATAAAAGGAAGCTGAAGCTCAATTGTATTGTCTGGAGAATGCATTGAAGCGGTCTCTATAGTAAACGGAAATTCATCACTCAGGCTTTCGGCCAGTTCCTGATGTATCTCTAAATTCCCAAGTGGTGTTTCCCAGGCCCCCTCCCTCATGATAAAGTTGCGACTCCCGGGGCTCAGATGCATACCGAACAATACAACAACATCCGGAATTTGATTATCCTTTAAGCATTTGATTACATTACAGGCAATCTGCCCTGAAAAAAACCATCCGGCGTGAGGGACTATCCCCCCCATCTTTTTGATATCAGGAGAAGCAAGCGGAACACTTTTTTTTATATAACCTTCTATCTCCCCGCGGCACTCTGATTCACTTGCCGGATACCAACTCCCCGCAAAGTCAGGTATTCGCACATCCATGGCAATCCTCCTTTTTCAAAGGTAAACGGAGTAGGATTATGATAAGCCTGATGACCTTCCTAAAATCTTTTATTCCCCTTTTTAACCCGCAACTCGCAACACGTAACTCGCAACACGTAGTCTAACATTCTTTAATTATACCAGTAAGCCCTTTTGCTTACAACTAATTCCTTCTTGTGCCGCGCATAAAATCTATCATTGCCCATGGGTTAACCAACAAAAACCGTTTGACATTTTGCTAAAAGATTGTTACCTAATTTGATCGTTTTGAATGTTAACGTTACAGGGGCCGTTAGCTCAATCAGGCAGAGCACCTGACTCTTAATCAGTAGGTTCGGAGTTCGATTCTCCGACGGCCCACCAGGAAAATAAAGGCTTTCATACCGTTAGGTTTGAAGGCCTTTTTTTTATTTCGAGGACTAATGGTGATGGTGTCAGGTAGATTCAACTTCAAAGAAGGCTAATGGTGTCACCCACTGACAAAAAATTACATTTTTGGGCAAGGAAAGGCCGAGGGAGCAATATGGCACGGCCGTAGGCCCTTTTTTTTCTTGGTGCCGGAGGTCGGAATCGAACCGACACGGACGCAAAGTCCGGAGGATTTTGAGTCCTCTGCGTCTACCAATTTCACCACTCCGGCACAGCTTGAGTTTGAGAACAATACAAAAAAAACCGGAAAATTGTCAATCAAAATCTGACAACGATAATTTCTTGACACTGTTTTAAAAAACTATTACTATTCAACTAACGTTTCAGATTGTTTCGATCTGTTATCTTCATAAATCCCTATTAGTTAGAACAGATTGGGATTAATATTTTTAAGGAGACTCTTTATGTTTGGCATTGGTATGCCGGAACTTATCCTGATCTTGGCTGTTGCCCTGATCGTTATCGGTCCCAAAAAACTCCCTGACCTGGCCAGGTCATTAGGCAAAGGTATGGCAGAATTTAAAAAGGCTACGCGGGACTTCAAAAGTAGCCTTGATATCGATACCGACATAAAAGAGACTCGCGACACCCTTAAAGAGGCCAAAGAAGAGATACACAATGCCTTTGACGCTTCTCAAGTTCCTCCCCCCGAAAAGGATCTAAAAGAAGAAAAGGAAGAAAAAAAGGAAGAAAAAGAGAGCGCCCAAGGAGCTTCCCAGGATGGAGAATGATGTTAAGCTCCCTTTCACCAACCATCTTGAAGAGCTCAGAAAGCGTCTGGTCGTCTGCTTTATCGCTGTCGGCGTATGCTTTGCTATCTGTTATGGTTTTTCCAAAAAACTCTTTGAGATTCTTATGGGTCCTCTTATTGCCGTCATGCCGCCTGGCGACAAGCTGATCTATACCGGACTTCCTGACGCATTTTTCACCTACCTTAAAGTAGCGCTCCTGGCAGGCATATTCCTTGCCATCCCGGTTATTTTTTATCAACTATGGATGTTTGTAATGCCGGGACTCTATGAAAAAGAAAAGCGTATGGTCCTGCCCGCAGTCGCGCTTTCTTCCATATTCTTTGCGGGTGGCGCCTTGTTCGGTTATTTCATCGTCTTTCCTTTTGGATTCAAGTTTTTTATGGGCTTCTCATCTGACTTTATCCAACCTATGCCTTCTATCAGGGAATACCTCAGTTTTTCTTCAAAGCTTCTGCTTGCCTTTGGGATTGTTTTCGAGATGCCGCTCGTCATTGTCATATTGACAAAGTTAGGGGTAGTGAAGGTCTCACAACTGACGGCCTATCGAAAGTATGTTATTGTAGTATTTTTTGTTTTCTCTGCCATCCTTACCCCCCCTGATGTTGTAACCCAAATTATGATGGCCGGTCCTTTGATGATCCTTTACGAATTGAGCATCATCGCGGCAAAAATTATCAGCAAGAAAAAGGCGGAAGCAGAAGAAGCAGAAGAAAGCGAGCCGGAGTAAAACCGGACATCTTGAAATGCTATTGACAATCCAACCCCACCCTAAACAACCTGCTGTCCAAATGAGAAACTACAACATCACCCTCGTCCCTGAAAGGGAAATTAAAAACCGAATTTCTTCCCTTCAGGCAAAACTCCGCGCGTGTCATCTTTCCGGCTGCCTGATCCTGGATAAAATCAATATCTTCTATTACAGCGGCACTATGCAGAACGGGGCCATGTTTGTCCCTGAGTCAGGCGACCCGATCTTTTTTATACGCCGCAGTCTTGAAAGGGGAAAACAAGAGTCCGCGCTCAAAAATCTGCTACAGTTCAAAAGATTCAAAGAGATCCCCCCGATACTTAACACTTATGGTTACGACTTTTCCGGGCTCGGTATTGATGAGCGTACCACCCCGCTGCACCTTTTCAACATGATCAAGGGGGCGTTTCCAAACACCACGTTCACAGACATCAGCTTTGTCCTGGCAGAGATACGGGCCGTAAAATCAGCGTATGAAATCGCGCAGATCAGAGAAGCGGGACATAGACACGAGAAGGTATACGCCGCCATACCCGACCTGATCCGCGAAGGCATGACCGAATGGGAGCTGGGATCTGCCATCATGTATGAGATGTTGAAGATCGGCTCCATGGGGATCGCTCGCATGGCCGGATTCAACGGCGAAGGATTCGGAGGATATATCTGTTTTGGCGAATCCGGAAATTATCCTTGTGCCTTTGACGGTCCCGGAGGCCTTGTGGGCCCATCGCCGGCCTTTCCTCTTTTTGGGGGGGATCGAAAATTAAAGCGAGAGGATATTATTTACGTAGACACTATTTTCGGGTATAATGGATATTATACGGACAAGACCAGAATCTTCTCTCTGGGAGAACCAAGGCCAGAGGCCATGGAAGCCCACCGCGTTTGCATTGAGATTCAGGAAAAGATTCGGGGCCTCTTGCAACCCGGTGTTCTTCCTTCCGAGATCTTTGAACAAGTATATGATGAAATCGTACTTCCTAACAATTTTGGGAAACATTTCATGGGGTTTGGAGGAAATCAGGTACGGTTTCTCGGGCACGGTATTGGACTGGTCATTGATGAATTCCCTGCTATAGCGAAAAAAATCGATTACCCGCTCAAAGAGAACATGGTTATTGCGGTAGAACCGAAAAAAGGGCTTGAGGGGATTGGGCTCGTAGGCATAGAAAATACTTTCTTGGCAACCTCTAAAGGTGGGGAACGGCTTACCCCCGGTTCGGATGAAATAACGATTCTATAGGGCTTAAAACTATGCAAGACGACTTCATCAGCTCTTTAACCTATGAGGTTAAGGAAGAAATATTAGAACGATATTTCTATGAACGTCGACTCCTTGACATGCAAATCACTTGTGTCCGAGAACTGGCCCAGCAAGCACAAAAACTGGAACAAAAATTACGCCTTTGTTTCGCACGATTATATAACCTCCTGATAGATAACAATCATCTCATGGAATTCACGGAAATGATAGGTTTTGAGGCGCCTCCGTTCAAACAACAAGTGAAATACGACGCTCCTGGAGATCAAATTTCTCTTATCTGCAAATTCAGGGCGCTCACTATTAAGGGCAAATTTAAAAAACTACTTTTCGAGGAATACCAAAAGTTGTGTGGCTCGGCTGAACAGTATAGATCAGCCTATGAAAATCTGAGGGAAGAATGTAAGGCTGTCAACTACAACATAAGAGAATTCGAAAAAAATCACGACCTGATGATTATCATAAATTTTTTGCAATCAATGGACCCCGAACTCGTAATGAAAAAATATTTTTTGGGCGCTAACTTTACCCCTGAAGAGATAGGCGCGGTGGGAAACGGCCTTGCATTTAAGAAGCTCCACCTTAAACAATTCCAACTCACAGAGCCACCTGAAATCCCTGACACAGGAATAATTCGTAAACCTCTGGCGGCCCTGGCCGGTGCTATCTATGCTGATCATGCGAGCCTTGTCAAGGCAATGCTGAGACAGTAGAGGACAAGAATCTATTGTATTATTCTGTGGACGTAAGCATCTATTAGTTTCTTAGCATCATGGCTCAATGCCGAGAAGCTAATTCCCATTCCCAGATAGCGTTCCCCCTGTTTTTTCAGCCACTTCACCTCACCCTCACATTGTATGATGTGCTCCGTCCCCGGAAGATTGAATTGAAGATAGACCTTCGCGCCAATCCGTGAAGGTTTTTTAGTCATTACGAAAAGGCCGCCCAGGCCTACATTTTCCGTATATGCCTCCACGAATTCGTCATAACTCCCGAAGCAGATCTCCAGTTTTTTCGCCGTCCTCACAAATTGTCTTTTTTCTGACCCACGTTTACTCAACAAAGCCCACCTCCTTCAGATAATGAGTTAAATATCACAATTTGAGACAATGTCAAAACATCCCCCGTCGAGAGCCTCTGTTGATACTACTTCTTCTGGTAGTAACGTTCAATCGCATTGCACAGCCCCTCAATGGTATATTTTTCCGGAGTGATAGCCACCTTGAAACCGAGTTCTTTTGCCGTATCCGCGGTAATCGGCCCGATAGCGGCGATAATCATGTCTGCCAATAAAGTCCGCGTCTCTTCATCAGTAAATAGCTTTTTAAAGTTTTTTACCGTAGAAGAACTTGTAAACGTAACGAGATCAATTTTCTTTTCCTTAAGGTGCTCCTTCAGTTCTTCAAGGTTGTGGCAAACCGGCACGGTACAGTATGCAGTGACTTCATCCACGATAGCGCCCATTTTCTTGAGCTCAAGAGGAAGGACAGGCCGCGCCTCTTTTGGACGTGGAAGGAGCACCCTCTTCCCTTTCATATCCTCCTTTTTGAATTCCTCTACAATAGATTCTGCCTTATAGGTATTGGGTACCATGTCGGTCCTGAGTCCAAACGTTTCCAGTTCTTTCGCGGTGCTTGACCCTACGGCGCACAGTTTTACATCTCTCAAGGCCCGCACATCCTTCCCCTTTGCGTAAAGTCGCTCAAAGAAAAAACGTACCCCGTTTACACTGCTGAACACAAGCCAGTCATAGCCGGCAAGATTATCTATCCCTTTATCCAAAGAAGCCCAGTCGTCCGGAGGAACGACCTCTATCGTCGGGGCTTCAAGGCACTCGGCTCCTAATTCCTGCAATTGGTCCACCAGGTTACTCGCCTGTTGACGTGCCCTCGTAACCAGAACGGTCTTACCAAACAGAGGTTTCTGCTCAAACCAGTTCAGGATACTCCTTAGCTTGACAACTTCACCTACAATAATAATCGCAGGGGGTTTAAGCTCAGCCTCTTTTACGCGCTGTGCAACATTCGAAAGCGTTCCCGAGATCGTGGTCTGCTTTCCGGTAGTTCCCCATCTGACCACGGCTACAGGCGTATCTGGGGATCTTCCATGGGTGATCAGCTTTTCAGTAATACGATCAATATTTTTAACCCCCATAAAAAATAGCAGCGTCCCTATACCGGTTGAAATCTTTTCCCAGTCGACGTTGGAATTTTCTTTTGTAGGATCCTCGTGACCTGTAATAAACGCGACCGTGGCTGTATATCTACGGTGGGTAATAGGAATCCCTGCATACGCGGCGACACCAACAGCCGAACTAACCCCGGGAACGATCTCAAAAAGGATATCTTCCGCCACCAAGACTTCTGCTTCCTCGCCTCCCCTTCCAAAGATAAAAGGATCGCCCCCTTTTAACCGGGCCACGGTTAAGCCGGCCTTTGCCTTTTCAACGATAAGTTCGTTAATTTGTGCTTGCGAGCAGGTATGGGCCCCGCCCCTCTTTCCAACATATATAATTTCAGCATCTTTTCGGGCATGCGTTAACAACTTACGAGAAGCTAAGAAATCATAAATGACAACATCGGCCTTCTGCAAACACGAGGCCCCTTTTAAAGTAATCAGCCCGGGATCACCAGGCCCCGCGCCTATTAAATATACCTTCCCCGTTGACATAGTTGTTTCCTATTTAATTTAATCATTCCTGAACGGTGTCCGTCGAGAAATGGTAGGTTTTGGTCCAAGACAAGGCCGCACAAAGGTTTCTACCGAAGGCGTGGGAGCGGCGTTTAACCCCCGGTTTTTTCTGTGGGTTAAAAATAGTGGCGGGGGGGGGGGACAACTTTGGGAATATTTTTTCGTGGCTCTTCCACAAATGGCATCTTTTGTGCGGCTACTGGGGTCGCGGCTTCCCCGCCGCGACTCATTGTTCGCCACAGGAAAAATCGCGGCTGGAAAGCCGCTC
>JAUWMN010000061.1 GCA_030613165.1 Desulfobacterales bacterium | reverse complement strand
TGCCGGGAAGCGCAAGGAGGAGACCGCCGATGATTCCTTGTCTGGTCGAGAGATGTATGGACGATATGCCGACGGCCGGCACGAAGGGCTTCTAGACATAGCTCCATATTCCGAGGAGGAGTTTGCCGATTGGATCGACGGCGCGCATCCAAAAAGAGGCGGCGGCGGTCATCCGTGGGAGATTAAGCGAGGGGGCAACACAACGCACATAGACCTTACCGTTTCGCGCCCGTCCCCGTATCGGAAAGAGGGTTTCAAGGTTGAGCTGCGAGGCGAATCTATCGGCAGAATGGTGGAGACGATACGCATGTTCCTGGCGATCCACGAGGCCAAGCTTCCCATTTCTATCGCCGATCCGGAGGGTGTCCGCAAACGGCTTCTTGCTCAAGACAACATCGGAATCATCCCGTCTTACGCCTCGCTGCACAGGACTAACCAGCATTTCAGTCAGGATGAAGGCGTGTTCGACGTCATGCACTACGATGATCTTGGCCGCTTCAAGCGCCGGATAACCCCTTTCGTCACATGGGAACCGTTGCCCATCCTTAAACCAAGAGACGCCTGAATAGAACAGAAACAGCAGAAGGGTCAGGTCTTCATTATTGACAGAATAGCTCCAACCTTTTGATATTATTGGCTTCTCACTTATGCATGGAATGGATTCCGAGAAGCTGCGAAAGCTACCTGACTAAAGCAATTACGCGGACAAATATTTTTCAAGTGCTTCAGCTACAACGTTATTGAGGTTAGTGCCTTTAGCTTTGGCAAACAATGCTGCCTTACGGTGGAGGTCACTTCCTGTACGAACATTGAAGCTGCCCTTGAAAGGTTTTTCTGGTTTTTTCCCTTCTTCAGCGCAGAGTTCTAAATAATCGTCTACCGCATCTTCAAACGCCTTGCGTAAACTTTTCACATCACGGCCTTCATAGCTTATAAGACTACGAATAAATTCTATCTTGCCATGAAAGACACGATCTTCATCGCTATAATGAACCGAGCCATAATATCCTTTGTAACTCATCATATCTTTCATAACATTCCCTCCTGTTTAAGAACCCCTAAGATATCATCGATGATATACATTTTGAGAATATTTTGGGGGTGTGGCTTATGTAACGTAATTGTTACGGCCGTCGGATGAACAAATCGCCTTCTCGAACCTCCGGTTTTACCAGACGTTGCTTGTTTATAGCCAAGAGATTTTAACAATACGGTAAGTTCATCCCATGTAAAATCCCTTGGTCGCCGTCGCAATCTTGCTAACAACTTGTCTTTCCGACTCATAAGCCTCCATTTTCATCAAAGCATATAATAATTGCGCAGAAAGTGCAACTATTTTTAGTTGCGCTTTCAAGAACAGCAGAGGAGCCAAGCCCGGATTATAATAATATCGACTTTAATAATTCTCGGGTTATAATGTAACTATGGTCGGAAGAACGATACTTTCAGACCCTGTAAAACATCTCTCCAAAAAGTAGGTCAGCATGATAATCAGGCCCAGACAGTCCGACGAAATCATCAATCTTGCAAGAAAATAGGATAGGTGCTATGTGTATTCGGAATGTAACGCTAAATTATTACCCGGTTCATCCTGTAAATCCTGTCTAATAAATAGATAAATATCATGCACAATTCCGAAAGACGCTCAATCCTATGCCCCAATTGCCGTAAGCTCATCAGCTCTGATGAACCCGTCTGCCCTTATTGCGGCGTAACCAGGCCGGGGTCATGGGGGAAGAAGACGTTATCTAATCTAATTCATCTGAGCCCGGACAACATAATCAGCACTATTACATATACCAATGTGGTATTGTTTGTGATCTCCATTATACTTAATCCCATTTCTGTGGGTTTATCGACAAATCCATTAACATTGTTGGCCCCCTCCGATAACTCCTTGTTACTGTTAGGCGCCACCGGGACCATTCCCATCGAGCGCTTCCACCGGTGGTGGAGTCTGGTGTCGGCAAGCTACCTGCACGGGGGGATCCTCCACATTTTTTTCAATATGATGGCATTAAGGCAGTTGGGCCCCCTGGTATTGCGAGAATACGGTTTTAGCCGAATGATCGTCCTGTACACTCTTAGCGGCGTCATTGGATTTTGGGTGTCCTATCTGGCCGGCGTCCCTTTCACCATCGGGGCATCTGCCAGTATATGCGGTCTGATCGGCTCGATTCTCTATTACGGAAAAAGTCGGGGTGGCATATACGGAGAGGCCATGTTTAAGCAGGTTACAGGATGGGTAGTCGGACTCTTCCTGTTCGGGGTCATGGTTCCGGGCATTAATAACTGGGGCCACGGAGGCGGGATCCTTGGCGGTGTCGTCCTCGGTTTCCTCCTGGGATATCAGGAAAAGAGGAGAGAAAGTCTTTTCCACAAGTCCCTTGCCAACCTGTGCATTCTACTGACCATCGTTGTCCTGGCATGGGCAATTCTCTCAGCAGTGTATTACCGTTTTACTTGATAACGGGAGACCTTTGCAAAACGCGACATTTTTTCGTCAGGCAAGGAAGGCGAAAATTATAACCGGAGGAATACATAGGGTATTTCGAGGATTAAAATTTGAAGCCTGACGCCGCATCACGGGAAAATGGCAGTTTTGCAAAGGTCTCAACGGAAGCTCAGCGAGACGTAATCGTATACTTTTCTACTAAATGTGATGGATTACAGGAAAGTTTTGCCTTTCTAAGCCCCTCTTCTCCCAGATCCTGTTCCCGGTTGATATAGGTAAAATCAGCCCAGAGGCGCTCGCAGCTCTGCTGGTTAATCGCCACATAGAGCCCCCGAATATTAGGGTTGGCCTTCTCAACATGCGCCACCACCGTGTCGTTGTTTAATGCCTCACCAAGGCTAAAAGCCTCTATTTTGCCGTTGATCAGTATCACCCCTCCCGTACACGACAGGTTCTCCATGTTGTTCAATGCCTCTCTAACGGCAATCATTTCACGCATCAATCCGGGCCGCTCATCACATTTTCTAAAATCGCACCAAGGCTCCTCCATTTCAAGGCAACCCTTCCTGTTTTTTTCCGAAAGGGGCTCGAAAACAAAGGGATTATTTTTAAGAAACTGATTCAGGTGATTTTTCTTTTTGTGGAATTTTCTCCCTGACAGGGTAATAAGGCTTTGGGTAAGATATACGTAGTCCGAGTCATCCCTGTTATAGCGGATGTTGAAATAGTCGTCCTCCCAGAGCCGACTTCGGTCTATCATATCTTTTGGAACACTTTTGATTTGTGGACTCCAGCCCTTATTTTGCATGAAATCAAGAAGGGACTTAAAGTCTTCGGCGCCTATGTCGTTTCCTATCGGGGGCAGAAAAAAATGCTCTTTTTCTTCAGGGCAGGCGAGAATTAACAGCTTGTCCAGATACATCGAAACCTGGAAATGATAGCTGAGTCGCCACATGAAAAGGTTGGTGAAGGTTGATTCAGAGTTGGTCGGATTTGACCGTCTGAAATAGGACTCAATCTCATCCCTGTCTTCAATTCCAAGGGTTTTGAATTCGGGAAATTCTGGGATGGGCATAAGACCACTCCGTACCTTAATATTGTTGACCTTTTTCAGCCCCAACTATCTTCAAATAATTTCTAAACTGTCTTTTGCTGAAGTTGGAGAACCTGTCGAGGATAGCCATCAATTCCAATCCTGGAATTAACGCTCTTACCACAGGTATGTTTAAGTCCTTTCTTGTGAGGTTTACATAGATGGGTTTAAAGCCATTCAACAAAAGAAACTTTTCTAACATATCCAAGTCTTGACTAACATCTCCGGAGGAATAAACGGGAAGTTCTTCATACTTAATGGTCTTCAACCCGGCAGGAGGGGGCAACGATTCGGCAGTGTACGGATATGCCAACTCGGTCAATGCGGAGACTGCCGCCACCTGTCCATTCAGGTCTGCCGCGCAGCCTTTGGCGATGTCACCACTTGCAGTCTGTACAAATGCCTTGTAACACGGAATCCCCAGATCGGAAGTAAGGTCGAGGAATTGGACATGAAGCCCTTTTTCCGTGCATCTGTTCAACATTTGGTTCACTGTTGGATCTTCTGCTTCTAATACGAAACACCGCTCCTTAGAATAGAGTGCGATCCTTTCAGAGTCTCTCTCTATATATTCTATTAACGCGTGCAGCTTGGCCTCCTCCAAGGTGTTTCCAGAAGCCAAACCGTTTGAGGACATTCCACTCGTGAGAGCAACTTCGTCAAGATTACAAAACAAGAAGACAAATTGTGCCGGCACATAAATCTCCCGGCTCCCGTTTTCTTCAAGCTGTTCAGCAACAGCCCAATAGAGTTCTTGGTCTTCATAGGGGACTTCAAGATTCATGATATTTGGGTCCAGAGCATTAAGTCCTTTAACGTTTAGTTGAGTGCGGCTTGATTTGACCAGGTTAATTTTATCATTATATCCGACGGCTTGATTGTTGGAAAAGCTTGAAAAAGATGAGTATCTTTCCACCATCTCCATCAAATAAGAAGCCCTTGCCCCATCTTTTTCCACGCCTTTGCCGTAACTCGTTTGAGGACCGGTAAGTCGCCATCTGTTTTTTCCAACAGAGGCCTGAATATCCAAATTCCACGACCTCTCAAATGCATAAGGGCTTAACGAGTTCCCGGTTGTACGTTCAGGTTCGGTCAATAAGCTAATACTACTCAGTTTATGCACAACCTCATCCACGGTCTCCCTTGCCGTTCGCATACGGAGTGGAGCTCGTAGGTTAAATGACGCCCCTTTTGTTCCCGGACATGCGTCTTTTATATGGATAATCTTCCTTCCCTCTTCATCAATGCGGTCAAAATTAAAGGGTAAAGGAAACTCAGTGTCCGGCAGCGATGGCAAAGACTTGTGGTAGTGAACGTTATCAGACAATACATTCGCCCAAAATAAACGAGCAGAATGGTTTTTGTCGAGAGCCCATCTCACGAAGATCAAAGGGGTATACTTGGAGAGTTGACTTACATCTCCCTGTTCCAGTTTCCTCCGCACATTATCAAATCCGCACAGAATAGTTACTTGGTAAACAGCTGCCAGAAACTGAAGGTCATCTTTTTTTACCTCTATTAACCTTTCAATCTCCTGTTCATCGCATTCTTCCAGGCCGAAAAGCAGATAATTATGCATAAACTGATCATTTGGATGTGACTTCAGATATTCAAGGATTTCCTGAGCAGTCATCTCCTCTGTTGGTACACAGGAAAAATAACCAATACCGACTACGTTATTAACAAACTTCATTTCGTACATCATGAACTCAGAATCTTTTTCCACAATAGCGCCTTTAATTTTCTTCTATTATTGTAATAATTCACCGCAAAGGCGCAAAGAACGCAAAGAAGAACTCGATATAAAAATAAAGAGAATTGCCTATGGCCTTTAAAACTTTGCGCTCTTTGCGCCTTTGCGGTGAAATGAAAGCTTATCTTGCTTTAGCCTTTTTGGGATACATACCAGTCTGAGAATCCTCAGGCAAGGGATATTGTGCCGTAAATTTTATGGGTGTTTTTGTTAAAGAATTCTGGTAAGAGAAGAACCATCAATTTTACTGAGGCAGGTATACATTATGTTATTGAAACTTTTCTTAGCCTTTACGTTAATCCCGATCACCGAACTCTATTTATTGATCAAGATCGGTCATTATTTGGGCGCCTTTACCACGATACTTATTGTTATCATCACAGGTTTTTTAGGCGCCTTTCTGGCAAAGCTTCAAGGGATTAGATCCATGATGCGGATAAGGGAATCTATGTCGCGTGGACAAATGCCGGCAGAGGAGATGGTGGACGCGATGCTGATCTTCATGGCAGGAATCGTATTGCTGACACCAGGACTCATTACCGACATCGCCGGATTACTGATTTTGATGCCCGCGCCGAGATTGTGGTTTAAACGGTGGCTTCGCAGAAAATTTGACCAATGGATTGCAGAAAACAGGGTACATATGATCAGACCTTAAAATAAAATCGCTCAATTTAGGTTAAATCAATACCCCATGAAGATTTCCGTCTTGATTAACTCCTTGTTGCACGAAAGTTCTTCTAAGCAGATATTTTTCATGGCGCTCACCATTGCCGGCGGACCGAATGCGAAAATCATCCTTTCCTGCCAATCAGACATGTGGCTCGCCACGATATCTTTGTTGATAGTTCCAATCATGCAACGCTTATCCACGGGCTCACAGTCGCTCACCACATACAAAACATGAAGAAGATGAGGATGCGTGCGCTGCCAATAATCCAGTTCACTCTTGAAGGCAATATCGTGTTCCACGCGGTTGGAATACAAGAGGCAAATATTGGTATTTAACTGTTTTTTTAGAATATATTCTACAATCGAGACAACGGGTGTTATCCCGATTCCGCCGATGAGGAAACCGATGTTATGGTACTCATCTTTGAATACACAATTGCCCATCGGGGCTTTGAATAAAACGGCATCGCCTTCTCGCAACTGCCGCAACCTCTGAGAAAACTCGCTCTGTGACAGGCGTTTTGTTACCTCGATATAGTCGTTTTGAGGTGCGCATGAAAATGAGAGATGTTTGTTCAGAAGGCGGTTATTCCTATCCTTCTCGTCAAAAATAACCTGTAAAAACTGGCCCGGCAGGAAATCAATTTTCTCCTCCGGCTTGAAACGAAAACTCTCTATGGTCCCAGTCCGCTCTATTTTCTCAATGAGTGTTCCTCTTGTTTCTTTCATGCTCTTTCCTTATATAATTATACCGCCCATCCCGACACTTCTTTTGGTGATCGTCCCTAATGAATTAAATATGATACACCAACAGGGGGCCTGGAGGAAAGCTTTATCGTGATTACTTTTCAACGAAATTAAAGACCGCCGTGCAAACTGTTTAACATGATGCGCGGAGTGACTAACGAAGAGACATGTTCGTCCTACCTCTTAGCTCATAATAAAATGTTACCGAAGGTGCGCTCAGAAGGGTTTGCAAAATAGTTGACCACATCACTTTAACTATGTAAGATAAAATAATATATAGAAAGTCGGCGCAATTCTAATTCGCCGGGCCCATTCTGCTCCTTTGACCAAAATGTCAGGAAGAAGAAGTGGTTATAAAGATAAAGGTCTTGGTATCATGTTATTCGATCCTTAGAAATGCTTCTTAACACAGAGCGTAAGTCTTCGGCTGGGTCTACAGGCTGTCTACGGGGAGGCTCCGATGATTCTCAGAAAACTGACTACAATAATATTGGCGGTAGGTCTTGTTTTGGTTTTCAGTCAGCAGACTGCTATTGCCCAGGATGAAGCGGAACGAGAACAAATTAAGATAGAGATAACCGAGTTAGAGAAGGCCGTTCAACTCCTGGAAAACCCTGACGAGGCAAAGAAGGTGGCTGCTCAGTTGAAGGCTGTATTAGAGGCAAAACGGCAATTGATTGAGGAAAAGAAAGAAGTAAAAGAACCGAAAAAAGTCTCCGCCAACCTTTTTAAAGTTTACGAATCGTATAAACATCACATCTTATCTGTTTTCGAGAAACTCACCTCGGAAATAAAAAGCATTATCCTTATTATTTTGACAATAGGGCTTTGGCTCCTCTGGAAATTCCTCCTTGGAAAACTTTTGCAGATAAGCGTTATCATAAAAAAAGAATATCCTGAGCCAGAAAAACGGGTCAATCGGTATATTAAGTTCGTAGGCAGGGTCGGATATATCTTGATACTTTTGTTCACGGTTCTGACCATGCTCGATATCTGGGGCCTTCACACCTATGAATTCATTGCTTCCAACGCCGATCCATTTTTCACTATAGTTCGGATCCCGCTCATTCTCATCGCAGCCCTTATGTTGTTTGAATTGGCCAAATTTCTTATTAGCAAGGCAGAGAGGGAAG
>JAUWMN010000041.1 GCA_030613165.1 Desulfobacterales bacterium | reverse complement strand
TATCTTTGAGAACCCCTCTACCAGGACACGGGTCTCTTTTGACGGGGCGATGATCCGGTTGGGGGGCGGAGTCACTTTTTTAAGCGCAAAAGAAACCCAGATGATCCGTAATGAGCCGATTGCCGACACCGCGCGTGTTCTTTCAAGATACCTCGACGGGATTGTGATAAGGACGTATTCACAGAAGCTTTTAGAAGAATTGGCTCTGAATGCTTCGATTCCGGTCATTAACGGGCTTACAGACACATATCATCCATGTCAGGTATTGAGCGATCTTCAGACGATTTTGGAAAAGAAGGGAACCCTGACCGGCCTCAAGATTGCCTGGGTAGGTGATGGGAATAATGTGGCCCACTCGTGGATTAACGCGGCTGCTATTTTAGGGCTGCATTTCGTCCTTGCAACGCCGAAGGGATACGAACCGAACCAAGACATTCTGCAAAAGGCGATAGATCATGGAAAGGGAACTATCTCGCTGCTTTCCGATCCTTTTGAAGCAGTCGCGGACGCGGATGTGATTTATACTGATGTCTGGGCGAGTATGGGACAGGAGAGCGAACAAGAGGCGCGTAAAAAGATATTTCAGCCATATCAGGTCAATGAGAAGCTGGTCGCCAAAGCCAAAGAAGACGTGATAATCATGCACTGTCTTCCCGCGCACCGTGGGGAAGAGATCACAAATGAAGTTTTGGAAGGCCCCAGGTCTGTTGTATGGGACCAGGCTGAAAATAAACTCCATATGCATAAAGCAATACTTGAGCGATTAATGGTTAAGAGCGATTGAGGGATTTAGGAATTAGGGAATTTAGGGATAAAGTAAGTTAAGTGCCTAAAGTTTGAAGTTTAAAGTGCCTAAAGTTAAGGAGTGCGCCTTTGGCGCAGCCGATCATAGCAATAGAGTTCTCAAAGAATTTTGAAAAGCGAACTATGAAATTTCCTTCAAGAACAATCCGGAAGAAGGATATAAAATTGAGACACTACCTTAACTTTAGGCACTTCACACTTTAGCGCACTTTAGGCACTTGTTTGAATACGGAGGAACTGTGGCAGGTACGATAAAAAAAGTAGTACTGGCCTATTCAGGAGGCCTTGATACATCGGTTATATTAGCCTGGCTTAAGGAGACGTATGACTGTTCTGTAATCACCTTTTCTGCTGACATAGGTCAAGGGGAAGAGCTTGATTATATAGAGGAAAAGGCCCTTAACACCGGCGCTGAAAAGGTATATATCGATGATCTTAAAGAAGAGTTTGTAAAGGATTATGTCTTTCCGGCCTTTCGAGCCAATGCTATTTATGAAGGACAATATCTCCTTGGTACTTCTCTTGCCCGGCCTTTGATCGCAAAACGCCAGATCGAAATTGCCAAGGCCGAGAGAGCCGATGCCGTCAGTCACGGAGCCACCGGCAAAGGGAACGATCAGGTGCGGTTTGAGTTGAGTTACTTATCCTTAAACCCTAATATAAGAATTATTGCTCCCTGGCGCGAATGGACGCTCAACTCACGTCAAGCTCTGATGGAGTATGCCAAAAATCATGACATCCCTGTTCCCGTCACTCCCAAGAAACCCTACAGCACCGACGCTAATCTCCTTCATATAAGCTATGAAGGGGGTATACTGGAGGACCCCTGGACCTCTGCCTCGGAGTCTATGTTCCAGCTTACGGTTTCGCCTCAGGATGCCCCTGATGAACCGGAGGAAGTTACGATTAGTTTTATAAAAGGGGATCCAACGGCTGTTAATGATGTAGAGCTTTCTCCGGCAAAACTCCTTGCTGAATTAAACCGGCTGGGAGGGAAGCATGGGGTAGGGCGGCTTGATCTGGTTGAAAACCGCTTTGTAGGAATGAAGTCGCGCGGAGTTTACGAGACTCCGGGCGGGACTATATTAAGGGCCGCGCACATGGCATTGGAGTCGATCACAATGGATCGAGAAGTTATGCATCTTCGTGACATGGTGATTCCCAAGTACTCTGAACTGGTCTATTACGGCTTTTGGTTTTCGCCTGAGATGGAGGTGTTGCAGACAATGATTGATGCCACACAAAAGAGAGTTTCAGGTACTGTTCGGCTGGAGCTGTACAAAGGAAACTGCCGGGTAGTGGGGCGCCGGTCTGAGCAGTCTCTTTACCGAAGTGACTTTGCCACCTTTGAGGAAGACCAGGTTTATCAGCAGAAGGATGCCGAAGGGTTTATCCGTTTGAATGCCCTGAGGCTTCGAATACAGGCGATGATGAAAAACAAGTGAACTAAACTTTAGGCACTTAACCGATAATACGAGGTTCTTATGTCCGCTAAATTGTGGGACGGAAGATTTAAGGAAGCGACCGACACGAGTGTAGAGGCCTTTACTGCTTCTGTTAAAACAGACAGCCGGCTTTATGCTTATGATATTCAGGGAAGCATTGCCCATTGTAAGATGCTTGCCAGGCAGTCGATCATTACAGAGGACGAAGCCGATATCCTAATCAAGGGACTTGACAAGATCAAGCAAGAGATAGAACAGGGTGCGTTTAAATTCGACGATGCCCTGGAAGACGTTCATATGAACATTGAAAGCCGGCTTGCTGTCGACCTGGGTGATGTGGCAAAAAAACTCCATACGGCAAGGAGCCGTAACGATCAGGTAGCCCTTGACACACGTATGTATTTGCGGGATGAATGTAAAGAGATTTTACGCTGTCTGACGACCCTTAGAAGGGAGTTTGTCGGCCTCTCCAAGAAATATATTGATGTTGTAATGCCCGGCTACACCCATATGCAGCGGGCGCAGCCGGTTCTTTTGTCACATCATTTCATGGCCTATTATGAAATGTTTAAGCGGGACAACGCTCGGTTTGAAGAGGGTCTGGCGCGAATTAATGTTCTTCCTCTTGGAAGCGCGGCCCTTGCCGGGACTACGTTTCCAATTGACATGAACTATACGGCAGAACTTCTTGGTTTTTCCAAGGTCACGGGAAACAGTTTAGACGCGGTAAGTGACAGGGATTTCATTATAGAATTTCTTGCTTCAGCTTCAATTTGTATGGTCCACCTGAGCCGTATTTCCGAAGAGTTGATATACTGGTCTTCCGCTGAATTCGGTTTTGTGGAGATGCCCGACTCCTTTTCTACGGGAAGCAGTATCATGCCACAGAAAAAGAATCCGGATGTTTGCGAGCTGGCCCGAGGGAAGGCAGGGCGTGTGTTTGGCAGCCTGATGGCCTTGTTGACCATGATGAAATCTCTTCCCCTGGCCTATAATAGGGATATGCAGGAAGATAAGGAGCCATTGTTCGATACCGTGGATACCTTAAAGATGTGTCTTTTGGTTTACGGTAAACTGCTTTCCAAACTTAGATTCAACCAGGATCGAATGAAAGAGGCGGCGAGCCGTGGCTTTCTGAACGCGACGGATTTAGCCGATTATCTGGTAACCAAGGGAGTGGGATTTCGAGACGCACATCGGATTGTTGGTGAAACAGTTCGCTACTGCCTGGAGGAGAAAAAAGAACTACATGAATTGACGTTGGAAGTAATGAGAAGATTCTCTCCGGTAATTGCTGAGGATGTTTTTGATGCCCTCTCTTTGGGGTCTGTAGTCAACCGGAGAAGATCGATAGGTGGCACAGCGAGGAAAAATGTGTTGGCAGCGATCAGCGCCGCGGAAGAAGAACTGGGATTAGAGTGAAGATATTCTTACGCCTTTTTATCTGCTTCATCCTGTTGGGAGGGATAGCTTGCGGTAAAAAAGGGCCGCCTGTGCCACCCAAGGCAATTGTTCCACAATCAGTAAAGGATCTGAAGGGAGAAGTTATACAAGAGCGGATTAGACTCTCCTGGACAATTCCAGAGGGAGAAAATCTATTCAGACTCTTTAAGGCCATAAAACCCCTTGCGGAAGAGCCGTGTCCTGGTTGCCCGGTTCGGTTTACAGAAAGGTTTGATATCGATATCGCTGATCCGAAGACCGTTCATATAGAGGGTAAACAGGTCATCTATTGGGATGCGATTGAGCCCGGGAATCGCTATGTCTACAAGGTCATAGTGATCTCAGAAGACGGGGTAGAGAGTGGCGACTCGAATATTGTTTTTGTTTTGGACACAGATTAATGCGGATTATCAAGGTTTTAAAATATAAAGTTACGTGTTACGTGTTACGGGTCAAAATAGGTAGCAACCCAAGCAAATTCATACAATAAAACTCGTAACTCGCAACCCGTAACTCGCAACTGTCTGTATCTGCGAAAATCTGTGTCCAAATTTTAACGTTGTTTTCAATAAACTCGTAAAAGACGCGAATGGAATAACTGAACCATGCATCATTTTGAGTATCGTGACAATGAAATGTTTTGTGAAGATGTTCCTATCTTAAAGATTGCCAAAGAGGTGGGAACACCGTTTTACATATACAGCCATGCTACGTTGACCAGACATTTCTCCGCATTTGACGGCGCCTTTAATGAGGTCCCCCATTTAGTCTGCTTTTCCGCAAAGGCAAATTCAAACCTGGCGGTTTTAAACCTTTTTGCCACGTTAGGCGGTGGATTGGATATTGTATCAGGCGGAGAGCTGTACCGGGGACTAAAGGCGGGTGTTCTGCCGGAAAAGATAGTCTATTCCGGCGTTGGGAAGCGGATAGACGAAATTGAGTATGCGCTTAAGTCTAATATATTAATGTTTAATATCGAGTCTTTTCAGGAGCTGGAGACTGTAAACCGGTGTGCGGAGAGATTGAACACCAGAGCCCGGATAGCGCTTCGTGTGAATCCTGATGTGGATCCCAAAACCCATCCGTATATATCGACAGGTATGAAAAAAAATAAATTCGGTATTAACAGAGAGGTTGCCATTTCAACCTATAAAGCAGCCCAAAAACTTTCTAACATAGATATCGTGGGGATTGATTGCCATGTAGGATCCCAATTGACTGAAACAGCTCCGTTTGTAGATGCCCTGCGCAAGGTAAAAGGACTTATAACCGATTTGGAAAAACTGGGAATTCATATCCAATATCTCGATCTTGGAGGTGGTCTCGGTATAACTTATGACGAGGAGGTTCCTCCACATCCGGATGATTACGCCAGGGCAATTGTCCAGGAGTTAGGGGAAATTCCCTTTACCCTTATATTGGAACCCGGCCGTGTAATTGTTGGGAATGCCGGCGTGTTGGTAACCAAATGTCTTTATGCCAAAAAGAGCGATAAAAAGAATTTTGTTATTGTGGACGCGGCGATGAATGACCTTGCAAGGCCTTCGCTGTATGATGCATACCATGCCATACAACCGGTAATACAACGCAAGAGGCCTCCTTTTGTTGCTGATGTGGTAGGTCCGATCTGTGAATCAGGCGACTTTTTTGCCAGAGACCGCAAGCTACCCAAGTGTGAACCGGGTGACTTAGTGGCGTTGATGAGCGCCGGCGCTTATGGATTTGCTATGTCGTCTAATTATAATTCGCGGCCACGTATACCAGAGGTTATGGTCAAAGGTGACCGATTTCATGTGGTACGGGAGCGGGAAACGTATGAGACCTTGATACAAGGAGAATCGCTTCCGTCGTTTTTGTAAATTAGGACACAGAAATGAATTCTTCTATTTTTAACCCGCAACTCGCAACACGTAACCCGCAACGGATCAAAAAATGACCGACATGCCCAAGATACCTATTTTCTACAAAATGAGCGGGAGCGGGAATGATTTCATCCTGATTGACAACCGGGATGGCGCGGTGAATGCCAAAGAGATTAAGGATTTTGTTGCCGCTGTCTGCCGCCGTAAGTTTTCCGTGGGCGCTGACGGCCTTATCCTTATCGAGCATTCTGAGAAGGCTGATTTTAAGTGGCGCTTTTTTAACCAGGATGGCTCTTTGGCGGAAATGTGCGGAAATGGCGGACGCTGCGCGGCCCGCTTCGCCTATTTGAATCAGATCTGTGGCCCTGAACTTTCGTTTGAGACCGATGCCGGTATTGTTCGGGCGATAGTTGACGGCATCAGGGTTCGATTAGAGATGACCCAACCTAATGGGATGGTCCTCGGCGAAGAGATTGAGGCCGGAGGGAAAGTTTTTTCAGTCAATTCAATCAATACGGGAGTTCCGCACGCGGTCATCTGGGCGGATGATCTTGAAGGAGTTCCAATTGTGGAATGGGGACGCCCTATACGGTATCATGATCGGTATGCACCGGCAGGGACCAATGTCAATTTTGTGAAGCAATCCGAAAATGGCAATCTTTTAATCCGCACCTATGAGAGAGGTGTGGAGGACGAGACCCTGGCGTGTGGCACGGGCTCGGTGGCAGCCGCCCTGGTAGCGGCGCGAAAGGGGTTGGTAGAATCCCCGGTATCGGTAAAGACACGAGGAGGTGATCTCCTCACCGTGTACTTTTCTAAAGCAGGCTTTGATTTTGTTGATGTATTCCTGGAAGGGGACGCGCGCGTGATTTATCAGGGGCGACTGTGGGATGAGGCAATTTATTAGTGCCCATCCAGGAATAGCATCTTTTGCCCCAATACTGCGTTCTCCGCGGATTTCCATCCTCGACGTAGCGTTGCTACGCCTGCGGTGAAAATCCTTGTGCGGCCTTGTCTTGGGACAAAATCTACTATTTCTGAATGGACACTATACGGATAAATTTGTAATCCAAGGAGGATATTACTATGATTAAGGGTGCTATTGTTGCGATTGTTACACCTTTTAAGGATGGAAAGTTAGATGAAGAAGGTCTGCGTAACCTGATCGAATTTCAGATAGAAAACGGCACGGATGCGATCGTTCCGTGTGGTACTACAGGAGAGTCTGCCACTCTTGACCATACAGAACATAAAAGTGTGGTCGAGATTACCATAGATGCGGTCAAAGGCAGGGTGCCGGTTATCGCCGGCACCGGTTCCAATAGCACGGCTGAAACCATTGAGCTGACTCACCATGCCAAGTCGGCAGGCGCGAATGCCGCGCTGGTCATTACACCCTATTACAATAAACCCACCCAGGAAGGACTTTTTCAACATTTTAAAGCTGTATCAGACGCTTGCTCCTTTCCGATGGTTCTGTACAATGTCCCGGGAAGAACCGCTCTTAATATGCTCCCTCCCACAGTGGCCCGTTTGGCGGAACTCGACGATGTTATTGCTATCAAAGAGGCAACTGGATCGATGCAGCAGGCGGCGGATATCATATCGCTTTGCGGCGATAAGATTACTCTACTGTCGGGTGATGATTTTACAGCGTTTCCACTTCTTGCAATTGGCGGAAAAGGGGTTATATCCGTAGTCGCTAACGTGGCGCCACGGGATATGTCTGGTATGATAGACGCGTTCGAGGCAGGCGACCTGGAAAAGGCAAGAGCGCTTCATTATAAATTGTGGCCTCTGAACAATGCCATGTTTTATGAAACCAACCCGGCTCCGGCAAAGACCTCTCTTGCCCTGATGGGAAAGATATCATCCGCGGAACTACGGCTACCTCTTTCCTCCATGTTAGAAGCGAACTTGGAAAAATTGAAAAAGACGCTGAGCGAGTATGGACTTATTTAGATAGTATAGAAATTTGTATTTTGGACGCAGGTGAATCCGTGTTGCGGGTTACGCGTTGCGGGTTAAAAATAGAAGAATTAATTTTTGATAGCCGCAATAAATTAGGTGGCAAAACAAACAAATTCATTTAATACCCAGAGCCGGAATAGGAATGAAACACGCAACACGCTGCAAGTTGACTGTCTCATTTCAGAAAATAGTTTTCTGCGAATATCTGCGGAAAGCTGTGTCCTAACTCTGATAGAAAGGTTATAATGCGGATCGAAAAATCGGAAAGAGTGAAAAAACTCCCCCCGTATCTTTTTAAAGAGATTGATCGGAAAAAAGAAGAGGTGCGCGCGCGTGGCGTAGATATTATAGATTTAGGGGTGGGGGATCCGGATATTCCTACACCGGAACACATTATCAATGCATTAAAGCGGGCGTCGGAAGACCCGGCCAATCATCAATATCCATCTTATACAGGGATGGCTGATTTTAATGAGGCAGTGGCACGTTGGTACAAAAAACGCTTTGGAGTGACACTTGATCCAGGCCGAGAGGTGGTCACCTTGATAGGATCGAAGGAGGGGATCGCGCATTTACCCCTTGCGTTTATCAACCCGGGTGATATAGCGCTGGTTCCGAGTCCGGCTTATCCTGTTTACGATATAGGCACTCAATTTGCCGGCGGAACCAGCTACTTTATGGACTTATTAAAAGAGAATGATTTCTTGCCGGATATCTCTTCTATACCTTCCGAGGTGGCTAAAAAAGCAAAGTTGATGTTTTTGAACTATCCGAATAACCCCACATCAGCAGTAGCCAGTAGAGATTTTTTTGAGTCCGTTGTCGAATTCGCGGAAAAATATAATATTATTGTCTGCCATGACGCGGCATATTCCGAGATGGCCTTTGATGGTCATAAGCCGTTAAGTTTTTTAGAAATTGATGGAGCCAAATCAGTCGGCATTGAATTTCACTCTCTTTCCAAGACCTATAATATGACGGGATGGCGTATCGGGTTTGCCGTAGGACATCCGGAGGTAATTGGGGGCTTGGGGCAGATAAAGAGCAATATCGATTCCGGCGCGTTCCAGGTCGTGCAGATCGCGGGAATCGAGGCGTTGGAAGGTGACCAGTCCTGTGTTGAGGAGATGTGCCGGATTTATGCGGAGCGAAGGGATATTCTGGTGGAAGGGCTGAAAAAGATAGGTCTTGCAGTAGAACCTCCCCGTGCCACTTTCTATTTATGGATAGAGGCGCCTAAAGGCTACACTTCTGCCGAATTTACGGCCCATTTATTGACCAAAGCAGGTATAGTAACGACGCCCGGAAATGGCTTTGGAAGCGCCGGGGAAGGTTATATACGAATAGCGCTTACCGTAGACAAGGAGAGGATCAAGGAAGCGGTGGAGCGGATACAGGCAGTTGGGTATTAAGTGATCTAAAGTGCCTAAAGTCTGAAGTGCCTAAAGTTAAGGTATTATGCCAATTTATAATTAACTGCGCTGAAAGCGCATTCCGCAACTTTAGCTCACTTTAGGCACTTTAGAGCACTTCAAACTTTTAAAATACATAATTGTATTTATGGATGCGTGTACTAAATATACTGCATACATCGGAGTCGGTTCAAATCTGGGCGACCGCGCGGGAAATTGCATAAGAGGAATCGAAGCAATAGATAGTTCTAAAGGATGTTGTGTTGAGAAACGTTC
>JAUWMN010000207.1 GCA_030613165.1 Desulfobacterales bacterium | reverse complement strand
TCCTCCATAACACGAAACCTGGATGGTCTCATACCTAACGGATCTCAAATAGTGTAACAACCCTTTGACTGCGTCTTCAAGATCAAGGTAACAGAACCGGTACGATTCGTACTGAAGACCGTAGGGATCGGCAATCGATCTCGGGCTGGAACCGGAATCGGCAAAATGACGAATCATAAAGATCTTTCTCTTTGCTTCAGGATAAGACGCAATCAAGTTTTCCCCGTGTGCGGGCTCCATTGCCAATACAAGGTCCGCCCAGGCAATAAGGTTTGAAGAAACGAGTTGGGCACGAAGTTGTGAAAGATCTACGCCATGTTCTTGAGCTACTTGCAGGGCGAGTCTGGATACATGATTTCCGGGGAGAGCATACAGCCCCGCAGATGCTGCCTCGATTTGATCCGATTGTCTCTCTTCAACGAGTTTCCTTAATATCCCCTCTGCCGTGGGACTCCGGCAAATATTCCCTGTACAGACAAATAAGATATTCATAGATGTTTTTGATATGTTCTTCATCACATAGATGCCATTACTCATTGAGACCTTTGTAAAACTGCCATTTTTCTGTGATGCGGTGTCAGGCTTCAAATTTTAATCCTCGAAATACTCAATGTATTCCTCCGGTTAAAATTTTTGCCTTCCTTGCCTGACAAAAAAATGCCACGTTTTGCAAAGGTCTCATTGACTTATATAACAGTAATACTATAAGAGCTTATAGTTAGTGTCTATTCAGAAATGGCATCTTTTGCCCCGACAAAAAAGCTGGTTGCTGGTTGCTGGTTGCTGGATGAAAATATAAACTGTATTCATGCATCCGGCATCCGAAATCAAATATCAAGAATCATAAAACAATGTTCAACTTCAGTTCAAAATACTATAAGTACATTCTTGCGGCAATTTCAGGCTTTATCCTTACTTTGGCCTTCCCGAAAATAGGATGGCCATGTCTTGCGTGGGTTGCGTTTATTCCCTTTTTCGCGGCTATTTCCGGGGAAACACCTCGCAATAGCCTGCGGATCGGGTTTGTTATGGGAGTGTGCCATCATGTTACGCTCTTATATTGGATCGTCGGTGTTTGCCACACGTATGGCCGTCTTCCTATCGTTGTGGCAATAGCAATCATGCTGCTGCTCGCAGGTTATCTCAGCCTATATACCGCCCTTTTTGCCTTTCTACTTAACAAATTCAGAGAGAAATCTATCGGCTATACTATCAGCGCGCCGATACTGCTCCCCTGCTTCGAATTCATAAGGTCCTTTCTCTTTACCGGCTTCCCGTGGGAAAATCTCGGGCACTCCCAGTTTGAACAAATTACTTTACTGCAGAGCGCTGATCTGTTCAGCGGATACGGCCTTTCTGCGCTCATTATAGCAACCAACGCCGCGATATTTACTGCCGCGGAGCGCTATAAAAAAGAGAAAATCATGACGTGGCATCAGCTCGCTATCGTAATTGTCTTAATCGCCGCGTTCTGGGGATACGGGACCTGGCGTATAAAAGAGATCGACAAAATCTCGGAAAGAAGCATACACAAGAGAGTCACATTAGTACAGGGCAATATAGATCAGTCGCTAAAATGGAATCCTGCATACCAGGAAAAGACCATCGACCGGTATGTTGAACTTACACGTTCAGCACAGACTCCTGACACCGATTTAACCATTTGGCCGGAAACAGCTCTCCCTTTTTATTTTCTCAGAGATGAACTACTGACAACAATGGCGCTACAAGATCTCCAAGGTATAAAAGGACACATCCTGACCGGAAGTCCTTCGTACATCTGGAAAAACGGTAAACTATCCTATTTGAACAGCGCCTATCTTATAGCGCCTGGCGGGGAAGTAGTGGGAAGGTATGACAAGGTTCATTTAGTACCCTTTGGAGAGTATGTGCCGCTCCGGAACTGGTTCCCGTTTTTGGGAAAGATAGTTGAAGCAGTGGGAGATTTTACTTCAGGAGAAAAAGGACAACTCCTCACATGGGACGACAATTCCATAGGAGTTCTTATCTGCTTTGAGATTATCTTCCCCGATCTTGCCCGGGAGCTAACTAAAAAGGGAGCCCGCCTCCTTATTACGATTACCAATGACGCCTGGTTCGGCAGATCAAGCGCCCCTTACCAGCATTTATCAATGGCAGCCTTTCGGGCCGTGGAAAATCGAGTGGCCATAGCACGCGCCGCCAATACAGGGATAAGCGCCTTTATTGATCCCGCGGGAAGGATCACTCACCAGACGCCCTTATTTCAAACAACCACCCTTTCCGCCTCTATACCGCTGATGCAATCAAAGACATTCTATACAAGGTTCGGCGATATCTTCCCTATGATGTGCTAGTGATTATGTGTTGCGGAATGTGGTGGAAAAAAACTTAAGGCAAATCCTTACCCAGGTCGTTCAACCGCATGATCACAGGTCTTAAATCCGCGTTTTCTCCGTAAAACTGTATGGGGCCGGGGGTTCTGTAGTTATCCTCAAGTATCCATTTTTCTCTTTCGATTTGTAAGGCCTTGAAGGCCGGACTTTCAAGATCGACCAGGGTTTTTTCAATTACAAGTTGCAGCTTTCCTTGTCTCTCTTCCAGATGTAGGAGTGAAGCGATCGGCACACCAACCGGTTTCCACTCCGAAACCGGCTTGTGAAGATCCTGAATAGCCGCCATGTATCCGGTAACACCGTTGGCGATTAGACTAAAAGCGGTACACCCTAAATTATAAGCATAATCACAATCAAATTTTGTGGGCAAGGTTCCACGTCCAAAATACCCGGCAAAAAGGGGCTGTGCCTTAAACTTTCCCTTAAATTTTCCTTCATGCTTTAACCTGATCAGGTAAGTCTTGACCATATGGAGGATAATTTCATCAGTCGGCACTTGAGAAAACTGAAAGTTCCCGTGCGCGTCCCGAGGCTTGAACAAACCTTCCTGTAGCTCATCCGGCAAATCAGCTAAAACACGGCTGTCACGATCTCTCCAAATAGGATGGGAGTTGACGTATCGCATCTTATCGGACATGGTGAGAAGGTCTTTGTAGAAATCTCCTCCCTCTTCAGCCACATTTTTGTTGTAGTCCGCAATAATCGTATTGAGCTTCAGGATGATAACATTAATATCATCTATGCACTCCAACAGTCCCTCGGGCATCACCACCACGCCATAATTTTTGCCCTGCTCAGCCCTTTTGACGATCGCATCGCAGATATATTTTACAATATCATGTATATTAAGACCCTTATGAGCTACTTCTTCACCGATCAGAACAACGTTTGGATGAGACAACAGGGAGGCTTCCATGGCAAGGTGACTCGCGCTTCTCCCCATTAGTTTGATAAAATGCCAATATTTCACATCAGAAGAAGAATCGACACATAAGTTTCCGACAACATTTGCATAAGCCCTGGACGCTGAATGAAAGCCAAAAGATATCTGGCAATATTCAGGCACCTGCATATCGCCATCTATAGTCTTTGGAATACTGACCACCTGCGTGCCAAGGTCTTTGGTAGCCTCTGCTATAAAGGCGGCATTTGTATTTGAATCATCCCCCCCTACGACCACCAGGGCGTCTAACCCCAATTCCTTGCATGTCTTTTTACATTGCTCCATTTTATCTACGGTATCGATCTTATCCCTTCCGGTTTTAATCATCGTAAAACCGCCGCTGTTTCGATACCTGTTCACCACGTCATCAGTCAGCTCAATGTAATTTCCTTTCATAACACCGGCGGGACCCGCTAAAAAGCCTATGACCTTATTGCTCGGATTCGCCTTTTTGGCCTCATCATAAAGGCCGGCTATAACATTGTGCCCACCAGGGGCAGGTCCACCTGAAAGGACTATCCCTACCGTCCGTTCTTTTTTAAAAAGCTTCAATACCTCCTTATTGTCCACACCCCCCTTTAATTTCAGGATCTGGTTCTTACTAATAGTCGGCA
Source organism: Desulfobacterales bacterium (assembly GCA_030613165.1). Classification (GTDB taxonomy): domain Bacteria; phylum Desulfobacterota; class Desulfobacteria; order Desulfobacterales. The sequence continues at coordinate 143 of JAUWMN010000207.1, read as the reverse complement.
ATTGTTTCAAGGTCTCCCTGTGAACATGCACGGCGGCGCCCTCCAAGGGTTCCGCTACGACGGGAATATTCTGCAACGCCGGACACAAAGGGGCTTTATAAGAGCGTCTTGCATCAGTAAGGACTCCGGTATTGTCAAGAAGT
>JAUWMN010000187.1 GCA_030613165.1 Desulfobacterales bacterium | reverse complement strand
ACCACTGTCCGGTTCCCCTTCAATCGCGTATGTTTCAAATCGTTCTCCATTATTAATATTATAGACCTTTACCATCTCATACGGAAGTATTCCGGCAGCCCTCATTAAAGTAGCATCAATGGTAAGGCTCCCCTCATAGTTAAGGTCTGCTTCGGTTACAACGGCTCTATGGATTTTTGATTTTAGAAAGGTTCTGTACATAGCGGTTATCACTCTTCAAACTTTATTGGAACCATAAAAGTTGATGAATTCGTAAAAAGTCTTCAATTCGCTTGATTGGTCACTTTTTACGAATTCATCAAAGTTCACTATGCTTTAAACATCAACGTACAATTAATGCAAGAATATATTTTGATCAACTGACACTCTGCAAGATAGCATTGTCAATTAAACGCGTCTTCCCCACATATACCGCAAGAGCCATCAGCGCTTCTTTATCAATCTGATCCACATCCTCCAATGTTGCCGGATCACATATAGAGATGTAATCTATTTTGGTGTGTGGCCTTGATAGGACAAGCTCACTTGCCGTTTTAATAACTCGTCCAGAGTTCCGCTCACCCTGTTCCACAAGCTTTTGCGCGGCCTGAAGAACCTGAAAAAGAACAGTCGCCGAAGACCGTTCTTCTTTTGAAAGATAAGAGTTTCTGGAACTCATGGCCAGCCCGTCGTGTTCCCTCACAATAGGCGCGCCAACAATCTTTACGCCAAAGTTCAGGTCTTCTACCATGCGCCGAACAATTATCAATTGCTGGCGATCTTTTTCCCCGAACACTGCCATGTGAGGCTTAACAATATTTAAAAGCTTGGCCACCACAGAGGCGACGCCACGAAAGTGGTCTGGACGAGACCTGCCGCATAAATATAGGGGGAGCCTTTCCAGAAAAATATATGTTTGATATCCATTCCCGTATAATGCATGGAGCTCTGGGACAAAGACGGTGTCAACCCCTGCCGACTCAGCCATTTCGCAATCTCGATCAAAATCTCTTGGATAGGCCTCAAAATCCTCTGCCGGACCAAACTGGGTAGGATTTACAAATATACTGACCACTAAGTGATCACCCTCTTTGCGTCCCAGCCGCATCAAGCTCACGTGCCCTTCGTGTAAAAAGCCCATTGTAGGGACAAGCACAATCCGTTTGCCGGCCTTCCGTAAACGATCCGCCTCCTGTTGCATAAGAGGTATGTTAGCAATAATTTGAATGGGCGCCCCCAAAGGGTAGGTTGTGACGTTTAGCATACAAATCAATAATTGTCAATGTATGCAATCTGTTAAAAACATGATTTGGGATTCAGGAATCCCTAAATTTCTTGGATTAGATTACTTATATCAACAAATTCCTTCACACCGAGCGTCTCGGGACGTCGCCGGGAATCTATCCCCGCTCTGTCAAGAACATCTAATACTCCTTCAGGGGTAATGCCGAGATTGCCTCCCTTGAGCGCGTTCTTTATGGTCTTTCGCCGTTGATTAAAGGCGGCCCCTACTATGCGAAAAAATAAAGACTCATCCCTTGCGGGATAGAAAACAGGGGTCACAAATTCGACACGAAGCACTTCGGAATCCACCTTTGGGCGCGGATAAAAGGAAGAGGCGCCCACCGTAATTAGAGGAGCCACCCTTGCACAGTATTGTACCACTACTGATAGCCGTCCGTAAATTTTATTCCCGGGCGGTGCCATGATCCGATCGGCCAACTCCTTCTGAAACATGAGAACAGCGGTTGAAATCATCTCTCTGTACCGTATTAATCTGATCAATATCTGAGAAGAAATGTTATAGGGGAGGTTTCCCATTACCACAATAGGACGGGAGCATGTTCTGCCAAGCTCTTCAAAATCAAATGAAAGTATGTTTTCCTGGGTAATGATAACGTTGTCTGCTGACGCGGCCAAAAGCTCATTTCTCAAAAGCTCCACCAGCCTCTTGTCCCGTTCCACCGCTACGACCCTTTGAACTGATCGGGAGATTGGAATGGTGAGCGCCCCGGTCCCGGCGCCGATCTCAAGGACAATATCATCAGGCTGCAAACCTGCCCGCTTTACAATCAGATCAGCCATATGAGGATCGGCCAGAAAATTCTGGCCCCACCGTTTATCAGCGTATACGCCCCAGGCCTTTAGCAAAGATCGTGGAGAGGTCATGCTGCGCTTTCTTTCGCCCGGCGTTTCCGCTTTCGCCTATTCTTGATGTTCATCATTCGTAATGTCACTGCATAACTCAAGACCGCGGGCAGTACCCCCAATATTACCCCGCCCAGCAGCATTGTAATGGCTATACCGTGTCCGGCCCGCCAAAGGTCGAAAAAACTCGAATTTTCTATGTTGTAGTGGCTTGGAGTCCCCATAATAAGGGCTCCTATTTTATAGCTCCAGTAGTAAAAGAAAGGGATGGTTACAGGATTGCTGCACCATACGCCTAATGCCGCTGCCACTTTGCTCACTCTCAATAAAAAGGCAAGGGCAAGGGCCAGCACGGTATGGAGCGGAATAGTCGGGGTTATTCCCACGAAGACGCCTATCGCCATCCCTGTTGCAACATAGTGCGGATCACCGTTTAATCGTTTTACGTGTATTATCCAGTAGCGGATGGTTCGTTTAATAGTCATGGTTTTTGGTTTATTAAATTGGGACACAGATTTTCACAGATACGTTCCGTGTTGCGAGTTACGGGTTGCGTGTTGAACAGAGAAGGTAATAAAAAGTCATAAAGATTCTGCAATGAATCAGGTGGCACAATAAAAGACTCATTATGAACCTATAGACAGAATCGAAGTGAAACCCGCAACCCGTAACTCGCAACCCGCAACTCGCGCCCTTTTAAGTTAACAACCTGTCATCTTTCTCGCAGAACCCTTCGAAAACGCGTCCATGTCCAGCGCCCCCCTTTCACCCTTTACAAGGTGATGATAGCCGGCGGCGGCAATCATTGCCGCATTGTCCGTGCAAAGTTCGGGAGCAGGGATATGCAATGTAACACCAACACGCGAAGCCTCGGCCTTCATACGCTTTCTGAGCGCGCTGTTTGCTGCCACACCCCCTACCGCAACCAGCCGGTTGCATCCTCTTTCCTGCAGAGCCCCAAATGCCTTATGAACCAATACATCGATGACTGCTTCTTGAAATCCCGCCACAATGTCCGGAATTTCCGTCTCAAAAGATGCGCTGTGTGTTTGTAAATAACGCGCGACAGATGTCTTTATCCCGCTAAAACTAAAATCAAAACGATAATTGTTCATGTATGCACGCGGAAAATTGATCTTTGTGGGATCACCCTTGAGAGAAAGTTCGTCAATCACCTTTCCCCCGGGGTAACCTAACCCGAGCATTTTTGAAACCTTATCAAACGCCTCACCTGCCGCGTCATCCCGTGTCTGACCCATTAGTTCAAATATCTCAGTTCCGGTAACATAATATAGGATCGTATGTCCTCCGGAGACCAGAAGAGCAACGAATGGAAAGTCAGGGGGCTTTTCCTCCAAAAAAATTGCTGCAACGTGACCCTCTAAATGATTCACGCCGACCCAGGGGAGAGATCGGCCATAAGCAAACGCCCTCGCAAAATTAAGGCCCACCAGGAGCGCCCCTATCAGCCCGGGGCCTGAAGTTACCGCCACTCCATCCAGCATGCTCGGATCAATTCCGGCCTTGTCAATAGAGTCATAAACTACTGGAAGTATCCATTCTATATGCTTTCTTGAAGCCAACTCCGGCACCACACCACCATAGGGATGGTGCACCTGAATCTGCGAAGCAACTACGTTGGAAAGGATCTCCGTACCGTCCCTCACAACAGCAGCTGCTGTGTCGTCACAAGAAGTATCAATTCCTAATATGAGCATGCCATTTACTTATTTAAGTCCTGCAAGATACTCTGGTTTAAGCTGATTAAATAAAAGAAATATTTTGTGTAGCATGTAATAAATCGTGGCGCAAGTTAGTTTTCGAAGAGAGGATTCAAATGACGCGTCAAGAACTTTTTACGACCATCAAAATTATTATTGACATAATTCCACCAAGGAGTTATATGTTTTTATTTTTGTTAATACGTTCATAAAATTTCGATTGGAGGCTCTACTAATATGTATGCGGTAATATCGTCCGGGGGAAAACAACACAGAGTTTCTGAAGGTGATACCATACGAATTGAAAAAGTACCAGGTGACGTGGGGACATCCGTCTCTTTTGACGAGGTCCTTATGGTCTCAGAGAACGATAATGTCCTGGTAGGCCAGCCTACCCTTTCCAATGTAACAGTGTCGGGACATATTGTGGAACAGGGTAGAGGGAAAAAAATCATTGTCTTTAAATACAAACGTCGTAAGGGATATCGAAAGAAACAAGGTCATCGGCAAGATTATACGGCACTGAAGATTGATTCTATTAAGGTAGCATAATAATAATTGAAGATTGACGACTGATGATTGACGATTTTTAAGA
>JAUWMN010000012.1 GCA_030613165.1 Desulfobacterales bacterium | reverse complement strand
CCGGGGGTGATGCCGATCAGGTTGGTGCCGAACTGGGTGAACTCTGATAGCACGAACCTGTGTATCCCTTCACCGAGGGAAGTAAGAAGCACTACTGAAGCGATGCCAACGGCAATCCCCAAAGCGGTCAGAAAACTCCTCATGCGCTGCGTGATGACGGCGCTTAAAGCCAACTTTATGAAATCATTGATCAGCATGTTTTAACTATCGCCGCGACAACGCCTCCACCGGATCCAGCCGTGCGGCCCTCCGTGCCGGCAGGGCTCCGAACACTAACCCGGTCAATAGCGACACCCCTATGGCGGCCGCCAAAGCCCAGAGGGGTATCCGGATCGGGAAGTCAGGGAATATATTCGCCAATACCCATATAACGGTAAAGGCCACGATAAGTCCGAGCGCGGCCCCGGCCAGCGAGAGCATGGCGGATTCCGCCAGGAACAGACTCATGATTTGCCGGCGCGGAGCGCCGAGCGCTTTGAGCAGACCGATCTCCGTAGTACGTTGGGAGACGGCGACCAGCATCACGTTCATGATCAGGACACCGGCTACCGACAAGCTGATTGCGGCAATGCCGGCGACGGTCAGGGTCAGGGCAGTGAAAATTCGGTCAAAAGTTGAGAGTACCGCGTCCTGTGTGACGACGGTGACGTCCTCTTCTCCGTCATGTCTTTCGCGGATGACGTTCAGGATGACCTGCTTGGCCCTGGGTATAGCCTCTCGACTGCTTGCCTGAACAAGAATACGGAACAGTGATGAAGTGTTGAACAGGGCCTGGGCCGAAGCAACCGGAATTATGACCACATCCCCCATGTCCAGTCCGAGGGATTGGCCTTTTTTGGCCAACACCCCTATAACGCGGAAGCGACGGTCACCGATACGTACCCATTCACCCGGAGGCGATTGGTTGGAGAACAGTTCGTGTTTGACCTTGTAACCGATCACACAGACGGCTCCTCCCCGGGTAGGATCGCCGGCAGGCAAGAACCTCCCCTGGCCCATAGATAGATGCCGGACCTCATAGAGTTCAGAGGTCGAGCCCAGAATGATTACTTCCCGCTCCAACTGCTTCCAGGAGACCGGCGCAGACCCGACGGTGATAGGGGCGATACGACGGATGGAAGCGCTGCGGTTCAGTGCCAGGGCATCGTCCAAGGTCAGGTCCCGGGGTGTTTCCCCTAACATCGGCGGATGCCCGCCCGTTGTTTCCGAGCGGCCGGGCAATACGATTAGCAGGTTGGCACCGAGTGAGGAGAATCGGTCGGTCACATACTGTCGGGCGCCTTCGCCCAGAGAGGTGAGGATCACTACCGATGCTACCCCGATGGCCATAGCGAGCAGCATCAGCAAGGTGCGGGTGCGGTAGCCAGTTGAGGCGCGGATGCTGAAGTGGAGTATGTCTTCAATTTTCATACTATTTCACTATGAGAACTTGACCCTATACATTCGAGTTGTCGTTGCGGGTTACGAGTTGCGGGTTGCGAGTTAAGAAAGCGGGACAATTAAAAGCAAACATAGTGCTGTCTTGATAGTAGCAATGCATTAGGTGGCAAAATAAACAAATTTATTCAATACGTAGACACAGAATGGGAATAAAACCCGTAACCCGCAACATCCAAATTGCAATCTCTATCTATATAAATTAACGATATGTTGCATTAAAAGCTTTAAATGATGTCATAGCTGTATTAAGAAATCCGACCATCCACCATATGTATTTCCCTGGACGCGCGTTTGCCTAATTCGGGATCATGGGTGACCATGATCAGGGTCACTCCTTTCAGGTTGAGCCTTTCCAGGATTTCTATGACATCCTTGCCTGAAGCTCGGTCCAGGTTGCCGGTAGGTTCGTCGGCAAGAACGACTTTAGGTTCCATGATGGTGGCTCGCGCAATAGCTACGCGCTGGCGTTGCCCTCCGGAGAGCTGATCGGGTCGATGCTTGGCACGGCCGGCGAGCCCAAAGGCTTTAAGAGCGGCCTGAACACGAGATTTTCGTTCTTCAGGCTCCATTCCGGCCAAGGTTAGAGGCAATTCAATATTTTCAGAGGCAGAGAGGCGGGGCACCAGATGGAAGAACTGGAACACAAAACCGATCTTATGACGTCGCACCGCGGCCTGCTGATCATCACTGAGGTCAGTTGCGGTTACGTCGTCCAGACGATATACGCCTCTGTCGGGTCTGTCCAGGAGGCCTATAATATTCAGCAGGGTAGATTTGCCCGAGCCTGAAGGACCCATAACGGCAATATATTCTCCCTGTTTTACTTCTAAGTGTACGTCGCGGAGGGCGTGGACGGCTTCATCGCCGACCTGAAACACACGCTCGATACCATCCAGATAGATCATGGCTCCTCTTTGGCGGCAACAGCATGCGCCCCGTTCTCCACGCCGGCACGATCGACGGAGATGACTATTAACTCACCTTCCTGGAGACCGGTCACGACCTCGGTATAGTCCCAGTTCGAAATGCCGCTTTCAAAGGTCCGTTCCTCTAAAAGTTTATCGTCGGGCAGGTAGACAAACACGCGTTTGCCGTCCAGCACGGCTTGTGTAGGGATGCGTAAGGTGTCTTGACGGAGGTCCAAAATCACTTCCACATCCGCGCTATATCCGGCTAATAATTGCTTGATATCTTCCGGGTTGGTGAATTCCACCTCCACGTCTACGGTTCGGGCCTGTTTTTCGATGTCTAACACGTAGTCAGCAATACGACGGACCTTGCCTTCAAAGCGCCGGTCGCCGAAAGCATCCAGGCTCACTCTGGCAGGCATACCTACGGCAACGGCCGGGGCGTCTACTTCATCAATGGGAGCAACAACGTAAAAACAGGTATTGTCGATCAGTTCTACGGCCGGCGGGGTTGCTATCCCAGGTGGGGAAGGAGTGACGTATTCGTTCAGCTCACCGGTAATCTCGGCAATCACCCCGTCAAAAGGCGCTATCAGCCGCGTGCGCTCCAGGTTAGCTTTGGCAACACCAGCTTGGGCGACGCTCATTTTTGCCGATGCTATCGCGGCCTTGCAATCGGCTTTGAGGGCCTTGGCCTCGGTTACCGCCCTGTCAGTCCGCTCTTCGGAAGCAGCGCCGGTTTTGCGTAATTTTACCTGTCGATCGGCTTCGCGCTGGGCTACCTCGGCCTGCAAACAGGCGGCTTGGGAGCGGGCTTCCGCGGCTTGGGCTTCACTCTCCGCCAGCGCCACACCGGCTACCAGATCTTTGTTCCACAGCTCCAATAAGAGCTGACCGGCCTTGACCTCGTCACCTTCACGGATGTTCAGCACTGCAATTTGGCCGCCGACACTGGGAGAGAGACTCGCCCGGCGACAGGCCTTCAAGGTCCCTGCCCGGGTGTTGGCTACTACCCGTTCCACCGTGCCGCGCTCCACGGGTCTAACCACTACTTCGATCGGCTTGGGCCGGGTGTAGAACCACAGCAGCACACCCACGGCAGAGATGAACAAGGCGAAGATGGTCCAGCGGATACGTCGTCGGGTCATGGTTTATTTCTTTTCCCACCTAAGGAGCTCGGTTACCTTACTCAAGGTGCTTCCTTCTTTAATCTCTGTACGAATCCGATTTTCCCTTTCTAAAACATCCATGGCGCGATTTGCGTATTCTGTGGCGATCGATTTAGGAAGGACTACGACTCCATCGTCATCTCCGATTATCCAGTCCCCGGTTTCCACCTTTTTGCCTCCTACCATTACAGGGACTCCTATTTCTCCAAACCCTTTTGGTTCTCCGGCATTGGGGGTAATTAGCTTACTGTATGCAGGGAATCGCATCTGTATAATGTCATTGATGTCACGTATGGCGCCGTCGATTACAACGCCCGCTATCCCTCTTTGCAAGGCTGAATGTGTCGCGAGTTCTCCCCATATGGCAGGCCCTACCCCCCCTGCATCTATGACAATAATATCCCCTTTTTCAGCCGCGTCTATAGCTTGCACGGGTTTGGACCAGTCTCCGGGATAAGTGCGCACTGTAAGCGCCTTTCCCGTCATCTTGATCCCCCTGAAAAGAGGCCGCATCTCCTCCAACACACCACCCCGGTGTAATGCGTCCGAGAGATTGGCGGCAGAGACCTGTTCTAAAATCTCCTTTATATTTTTCTCTCCTCCCCGTTTGAACAACTTGGAGGGAATCGAAACTTTTTTGTCTATCGCCTTCTTGATCTCAGCCGCGGCCTTTTGTGGATCAGAGGCCTTGGTAATGGCCCCCCCGACAATGATTATGGAAGCCCCTGCTTTGACCGCCTTGTGCGCTGTTTCCGAATTGATTCCTCCCGCAACCCCAACAGGGATTGAGACGGATTCGCAGACCTTTTGCAGTCTCTCAAACGGGGATTTGCCTTCCATCTGCTCGTCTATGGAGCAGTGTACGGTTATATAATCCGCACCCATCTTTTCGATATTTGTGGCACGGGTAACAACATCTTCGACCGCTATCAAATCTACCGCGATTTGCGCGCCGTAATTTTTACCCGCCTGTATGCATTCTCTGATGGTGGCGTCACTGGCTGTGCCTAACACATCGACTACGTCGGCGCCCGCTTTGGCCGCAGCTTCGACCTCCATTCTGCCCGCGTCCATGATCTTCATATCCGCCACAATAGTCTTTTCAGGAAAGAGTTCCCTCAGCTTGCGAACGGCCTGCAGTCCCTCGCTCTTGATCAATGGAGTGCCTGCCTCAATCCAATCAACACCTCCTGCCGCACCGGATACCGCCGCCTTTAATGCTCTCTCCAAGTCCACGAAATCAAGGGCTAACTGAAGACTCGGTTTCATAACTATACTCCTTTCCAGGATTGCTATTCCAAGTTTGCGTGATGGCTCAATACAGCTTCGGGGTTGCTTCCGTGTTGGTGATAGATTTCCAATATGATCGCCTCAAAAAAAAGAAATGCCGCCTGTTCAAATAAAGAACCAGCGGGTTGGATCGATGGGATATCGCCGGGGAAATGAGTTTTGGAGCCCCCCGGAAGGCAGAGGACGTGATCCATATCCCCGCCAATCCGTGAATCAAGTGATCCCACCACGCCGTATGTTGTTGCTCCCTCTTTTTTGGCCAAAATTGTTACATGGTGTGTCAAACCGGTTTCCCCGGAGCCGGAAAGAACAATAAGGAGATCGCCTGAACGTATCTTGGGTGTTATGGTCTCACCAACAAAGTAAACCGGGTATCGCAGGTGCATTAATCTCATGGAAAAACACCGTAAGATATAGCCACTTCTCCCCATGGCAAAGCAGAAGATATTGGATGCACTGTCCATCTTCTCGACAAGATCGGCAATATGTTCATCTCTTACCATGTTCAAGAGATTTCTGTTCTCTTCTAAGATGACTTCTATCTTTTTTCGAGCGTTCATTTTATTAACTGTTTCGATATCTTTTTGATTTCATCCCAAAATGGTTCACTGACCTTGTATACAGATTTGCCTGCTTGTTCCGCCTCAATGACAAGACCATCGTACGGAAGCCAGCCGACAATCTGAAATTCTTTCAAGGCGGAACGCAATAATTCTTTATCCTTTGGAGTACGGATCTTATTACCGACCACTAAAATCTTATTCAGATTTAAATCATCGGCCAACTTTTGGATTCGGTAAGCAGTCTCTATGCTACGTTTGCCAGGTTCTACCACAATGACAAGGCTATCTACCGATTGGGCCGTCCCTCTCCCCAAATGTTCTATCCCGGCTTCCATGTCAAGGATAACCCATTCCTTTTGATACACAATTAGATGCTGAACCAGGGCTCTGAGCAGGGTATTTTCCGGGCAGATACATCCACCGCCCCCTTTTTTGATACCCCCCAGGACCATTAATCGAAGATTCCCTTCTTTAAGCGAAAACTTTTCAGGGATATCGTCCACTCGAGGATTGAGCTTAAAGAAACCGGGCCCACCAGCCTTGGTCCTTTCATAAATCAAATCTTTCATTGCGGCAATTGGGACAATGGAAGAGGTATCCTTGATACCCAGGCCTGATGCCAGATTTGCGTCAGGGTCCGCATCAATGGCTAATACCTTGTATCCTTCGTTGCTGTAAAGGAGAGACAGTGAAGCGGCAAGAGTGGTTTTGCCGACCCCCCCTTTGCCGGTTATGGCTATTTTCATTATTATTCCTTCCGTACAGAGGATAATAAGTCAGGCGATTTTGCGACCTTATCTCTTAATTTCAGCTTACCAGGGAGACTTTAAGATGTCAATCTCATAACATAAGGTGTCGAAGTGGGCTAAAGAATGGGGAGTTATTGAAAAGATATCAGGAGTCAAACAGGATGGTTTCGTAAAAAGTCCATTGTTTTACTTCATGAGCATTGTGATAGAAAAAACACTTGAGTCGTTCACGAAAGACTCTTTACGAAACCATCAAAGAATAGAAAAAGTATAATTTATACGGGAATCGAAGCTATCCTACTTTACCGCCATGTGAACGCCCAGCGAGATTTTTCCCTGGGATGACAGTCGTTACAGGTCACCGGGCCTCCGCCTTGCTCCATGTGGCACCCTTTGCAGTTTGCATGCATTGCCCAGTAATGAGAACCTACCTTCTGCCCTTTGCTAAGGCCTTTTCCCCTTGGTGGTTTTGGGTCTGCGTGGCATGCTTCACATTTCTCTACCGCATCGCCCTCTTCCCATACGTTCTCGCCACCTGCGAATCTATGATGACAGTCTGAACAGGCCACATCAAAGTCCTCAGCGTGCTCGGTGTGTCCCCACGTTACAAGACTCTTTTTGTGTTGCTTGTAGACCGTTGAGTTCATTGTGATCTCATCGGGAATATCGTCTGCCAGAGCGCCAAAAACGAGACACGTGGTACAAAAAACCATGATTCCGAGTGTTGCCAATACCTTTCTCATATAATCGCTACCCCCTTCACTGTATGTTTTCCGCGACAAGTAAAAGGTCACAAATAGCAGGAGACATCTATAATGTCAAGACGAAACCTTGTTGAAACCTTGTGGTCTAAATGATTTTTAGTAATATAAGGTGTTGACCTTAAAGTTATTCTTGGTTTAATATACAACAAAATAGGTTGAAAGCACCGAAAAAACTGGAGAGTTAGCATGGAATTTGAGAGCAAATTGGTTCCCATCATGAGAGAGGGTGTTGACGTCATTAAAATGGTTTTTTTTAAACGCCTTAAGACTCATCTCTCCCAAAAACATGGTGATCACGAACCATCATATGTTAATAAATTGTCCGGAGCCATCATCACCGAGTTATTTGTTACACCCAATACGGAGGAATCTTTTGCGAGATTTACGGAAGAAAACAAGATGCGCATAGAAGAAGAGATCAATAACATTGCGACTGAGTTCAAGGAACTGCGTATCCCTCTAACCGATGCCCTGCGTGTTCAGGTTATCTGCGACCATCAAGAAGGTATAGACAGCTCATCGATCCTTACCCGGGCGAAAGAACTTGATATCCTGCTTGTTGAACGAGAAATTCCCTTGCCAAAGCATTTCCTGAACCTGGTCCGAAAACTCGGCAGCTCATTTAACTTACTCGTACCCCAAGAGTGACGCCGGTTTCTTATTCTTTCCATTCTAAGCGCCCCCTATTTCCCCCCGATCAATTGATCGTAAAGACTTAAAAAAATAATACACCTGTCAATTTTTAGTCTTTGTCAACACCCCTCGTAACAAAAAAACAACGGGCCATTATTTTCAGAATCAATAATCACCCTATATCTTATTGTTTTTACAGCAAGATGTTTTCTTGCGCGGCGCTTTCAATATTCCGAGACATTTGGCATGAAATTCGCACGTATTATTTTTTTCACGAATAAAAATATATACCTATAGAATTACGTACAGAATCCGATCATAGTTCCATTCCAATTACATAACAAAGCTCTTCTTTTGATTACAAAGGGAAGCTTGCAACAACACATGAAGGAGGAAAAATAATGAACGCGTTAGAATTCATCTATCTTTGGCCGGACAATCCATTGTTATCCATCACAGTGCTCTATATTGTGACGGTGTTCTTGGGCTATACCGCACGGCAACCAGCCTGCAAAGCAATACGCGCCACAGCGCATGTGATGAGCAACGGTTTGAGGTTTGCGGCCAACTGGACTATGGAGTCGGCTGAAGCTTTGAGAAAACGAAACCAGATCGTTATCATTGAGCAGGGCGCTCAGGAAACAGAACATCAGATCGAGCGGGAATTTACTCGCATTGAATCGATTGTAACTCAGGACCTGTCAAAGTATCCGGAACTTCACCGAAAACTGAGTGACCAGATCGCAAAGATTGATGCAGATTATCAGGAGTGTGGCGAAACCCCTCCGTCTCCTCCGGGGTGGACAGAAGCTGTAGCAACTATCGCCGGTGTTAAACAGTCTCAAGATCCAATGGTCGCCAAAGTATTGGGGGATATCCATAAGACCCTTATAGGATCCCAAAAAAAAGCGGAAAATGCATACATAAAATCAAGCGCGGAGCGCCACAAGATTCTGAAGACACTTATGCCGTTCTGGCGCAACCTTACTAAAACACTCGACCGTGTTGAGCGGGTAATCACCGGAGTGAAGGCAAGCTCCAATAAGATCGACGGGTATATGACAACCTACGAAAATATCCGAAAAAACGACGATCAAACAGCGCGCATGTTCGCCTCATCTTATGTAACTCAGTTCTTGACCTCTTTGCTGGTATTAATAATAGCCGGAGGCGGTGGGTTCATTAATTTCAACTTGATTGCGCTCCCAATGTCCGAGATGGTAGCGGGAAGCAACTATGTCGCTGGTATGCGCATAGCAGATCTTTCCGCGCTGGTCTTGGTCTTAATGGAGGTTGCTGCCGGATTGTTTCTTATGGAATCGCTTGGAATTACGCATCTTTTTCCCAGTATCGGGTACATGAAAGACAACAAACGCCGTCTGCTGATGCTGATAGCCGGAGTGGGGTTATTGTTTTTGGCCACTGTGGAGTCCTCCCTGGCCCTCCTTCGCGACCATATTGTCGCGGACAATGCCGCTCTCAAGCAAGCCCTTGCGGGCGCCTCCGTGGATGCCGTTCCACTGGCCGATAGCATGATTCCGACCATTGGCCAGATGATGCTCGGCTTTATTCTTCCGTGGATTCTGGCAATGATCGCCATTCCCCTTGAAGTTTTTATCCGGTCTGCCAGAATAGTCATGGGGGATCTTATGGTTTTGGCCGTCAAGGGCACAGCATTTTTCCAGCGTGTTCTGGCTAATGTAATCAACAGCCTCGGTTCTTTTCTTGTCGGTCTCTATGATGTTTATATCTTCTTCCCGCTCTGGGTGGAAAATACGATCAAGTCTGTCATGGCAAATCGGTCGTCGCCTTCTTCCAAGGAACATGCAGAAACGTTGGAACATACAGAAACGTTGAAAGGAGAAGCAATATGAGAAAGGCCATCTTAGGTGTTCTGATGATTGCCGCACTCTTTTGCATGCCGAGTTGCACTGATAGTAAAAGTCACGCTCACGCCATCTTTATGCTCATCGATGTCTCAGGCACTTATGCAAAAGAGGTTGGAAAGGCGGAGAGTGTCGTGAGTTATCTCCTCGGCGAACTCCAGGCCGGCGACAGCCTCATGTTGTCCGGGATTAATAGCCGCAGTTTCAGTGAGAAGTTAATTATTGCCGGCTCGACTTTTGACGCACGGCCTTCGAAAAGAAATGCCCAAAAGCAGATGATTAGCGCCGCAATGAAAGAATTCGTTTCGAAAAAGGAGTCGAGTGCCCATACGGATATTACTGGGGCTATGATTCAGGCGACTTCATATCTGAACGAAACCGGCTGCAAAAACATGACCATCCTGATTTTCTCCGATATGCAGGAGGATCTGGATAAGAAAACAATACGTGACTTTCCCATTGATATGCAAGGAATCAAGGTGGTGGCGCTCAATGTAACGAAACTCCGTTCCGACAATATTGATCCGAGGCTCTATCTCGATCGACTGAAATGGTGGGAAAAAAGAGTGATTACTGCCGGGGCCGACGAATGGGTTGTTATGAATGACCTGACACGGTTGGAAGGTTACTTGGCCATATGCCGTTAATGATCACAAGCCCTTGCAGAACGCAACATTGTTTGTAGAACAAGAAAATGAAAACTTCATTTATTATGGATCGCATGACAACCTTTTTGCCGGCGGCCTTATGTATGGCGCTGATTCTGATCCCCTTCGGCGCATCAGCCGCATCGGATGTGGATATATCGGTGACCATTGCCATCGGTGGCGTGGCCTGTGGGGTGTACTTTTTTGTCTCTTATACTGTGGACTATCTATCTGGCTGGAAGCCTTTCCAAACTGAAACGGCCTTGCTTAATTGTGGCCCGGAAGGCTGGCGAGTTGAGTGTCCTCATCTCAAGTTTATAGAGGACGGCCGTTCCTCTTACGCGCCTTACGTCGAGATAATAAATGTGCGATTTTAGGTAGGAACAAAGGGGACGGCCCCTTTGTTCCTACCACCTTTTTCAATGGGCTTTTATAATCCTGACCAATCACGCCATTTACGAAGTTACGATATTCTTTCTCTTTTCTTATCTGATCCTAATGCCGGCAATACTCCTTCGGTTCCGTCCCTTTTATAAAAGCCGCCTTTTCGGCAAAGGGACAGTCTTGTGATGACAACAGCCCTGATTCCTTATCAATGCTTACTCTTATAATATTTTCCGGAACTGAAAAATCGTGATATAGCTCTCCGGTGAGGGCCCCCTCCATGAAATCGACCCAGATCGGAAGCGCGGCCCTCCCTCCTGTCTCATGATCTCCTATGCTTTCATGGTTATCACACCCCGTCCAGATTCCGGTTACCAAAGTGGGAGAAAAACCGATAAAAAGGGCGTCTTTATAAATATTTGTTGTGCCGGTTTTGCCTCCAAGCGGACGTCCGATTCGTTTTGCTTTTTGCCCTGTTCCGTTCTGAACAACACCCTGCAACATATCAGTGACAATATAGGCTGACTCTTTACGCATCACCGTCCGCCTCTGGGGTTTCATCCGCCACAGTAAACGTCCGTCACTATCAAAGACCTCAACAACCGCGCATGGCTTGACCCAGATCCCCTGATTCGGAAACACGGCATATGCTGCCGTCAACTCAAGGAGGGTTGCCTCTGAAGCTCCTAACGCAAGAGTCAGATTGGGCTGCAATACAGAGGTTATCCCCATGTTGTGCGCGAATTGGGCCACGGATTCCGCTCCGAGCTTGTTAAGGAGTTTGACTGCGGGAATATTTTCAGAAACGGCAAGGGCCCATCTCAGTGTCATTTCCCCTTTGTAGTCACCTGAAAAATTGATCGGCGCCCAATTCTCTTCACCACCGCTCTTGAACTCAATCGGACCATCCCAGATCGTATCATTCTGGGCAAAACCTTGTTCTATAGCATACGCATAAACTATTGGTTTAAAAGCCGATCCAGGCTGGCGGAGGGCTTGAGTGACGCGGTTAAACCGGCTTTCATCAAAATCTCTTCCACCTACCATAGCTAAAATGCTCCCCTGGTGGGCATCCAGGCAGATTAATGCCCCCTGCGGATATTTTGCTCCTTCTACGTCACCCCGATTTATCCGCTTTTCGAGCCGTTCCAAACCGCTCTCCAACACCTTTTCAGCCAAAGACTGTTTAGCGGAGTCGAGCGTAGTATATACCGCCAATCCCCTTCTATACAGGGATTCCTGCCCCAGTGTATTTTCCAAAAAGGCCTTTACGTATTTTACGAAATACGGGGCTCTCCACTCTCCCTTTTCAACTTCAGCAAGCAATAGGGGGGACTCTTTTACCTGCTGGTACTCCTTGTCAGATATTACACCTGTTTTTTTCATCCGTCCTAAGACAACGGTCCTTCGTTTAAGCGCCATATCTTGATTTATAAGAGGAGAATACCGAGACGGAGATTTTGGCAGGCCGGCGATCAGGGCACATTCCGGGAGGTTCAGGTCTTGTGCCGACTTCCCAAAATAGATATTGGCCGCAGCCTCTACTCCGTAAGCGCCACTTCCCAGATAAATCTGGTTAAGATAAAGCGCCAATATCTCATCTTTGGTATAACGCCGTTCAATCTGGATAGCTAATAATGCCTCTTTTATCTTTCTTAAGATGGTCTTCTTGGATGTCAGGAAAAGGGTCTTGGCAAGTTGCTGAGTAATAGTGCTTGCGCCTTCCACAAATCGGCGGGCCATAATGTCTTTGACCAGGGCACGAGCAACCCCTTTAATGTCAACCCCGGCGTGTTCGTAAAAATGCGTGTCTTCTGTAGAGATAATCGCGGCTTTTAGATATTTCGGCATGGCATCTAAAGAGACGGGGACCCTCTTTTCAACAAAAAATTCTGCCAGCAGGGTCTTATCAGAGGCATAAATTCGAGTTACTGCCGATGGGTTGAATTTTTCCAGAGATCGGATCTGTGGCATGTCATGCATCAGAGCAAGGTAAGCGCCACCTCCTGCTCCGGCCACAGCGCCAAGGACTAAAATAACAAGGACGACTCTTAGGGACTTAGGAATTAACGAATTGAGGAATTTAGGAATTGAGGGATTGGGGGATTTAGTGTTCCAACACAGCAATTCCTTAAATCTCTTGTAATTCATAATTCCTCAATTCCCCAATTTCTATTCTTTATCCAAAACTTCTCTTATCTTGTGAGACAATTCTTTCATGGTAAACGGCTTCTGGATAAAATCGTTTGCGCCTTGTTGCATAACTTTTGTCGCTGCTCCATTAATGTTGTATCCACTGGAAATGATTACTTTTACATCCGGATTGATCCTCTTTAGAACGGTGTAAGCCTCTCTTCCGCCCATGCCGGGCATGATCATATCGAGAACAACTATATCAATTTTATCCTTATTCGCCTTATAGCGCTCAATCGCTTCGTTGCCTCCTGCCGCCACAAACACTGTATATCCCATAGCTCTGAGCATCTCTTCACCTACATCTAACATAACTTGTTCATCGTCAACTAAAAGGATCGTTTCGTTCCCCTGTTTCATCTCTTTGTCGCTGGGATATGCTTCCTGCGCAGTGATGGTTGCCTCTACCGCCGGCAGGTAAATGTTAAAAGTAGAACCATGGCCTTCTTCGCTATAAACATTAATCATACCGCCATGACTTTTAATAATGCCATAGGCTGAAGCCAAACCTAATCCGGTGCCTCTGCCCATCTCTTTCGTTGTAAAGAAGGGGTTAAATATCTGTCTTTGAGTCGCTTCATCCATGCCGATTCCGGTATCGGTAATAGATATTTTAACGTATCTTCCGGGCTGCACATTATAAGTTTTGGTATAGTTTTCGTCCAAGATAACGTTACTCGTCTCCAGATAAAGATCACCCCTGCCCGGCATAGCCTGCCAAGCGTTTACATAAAGGTTCAAAAGGACCTGTTCTATCTGCCCCTGATCAACTT
>JAUWMN010000162.1 GCA_030613165.1 Desulfobacterales bacterium | reverse complement strand
ACACTTTAAACTTCTTTATTACCTTCTTCTCTGATGACGTGTACGAGCCAGCAGTTTTCTATGCTTGTGCTTCCGCATTTTCTTCTTACGCTTTTTTACCACACTTCCCATTAAACATTTCCTCCTGTTTTATTAGAGAATAAGTGAGCTAAAGTTTGAAGTGCCTAAAGTGAGCTAAAGTTAAGGAACGCAGTCATTATATAAAAAAGGCCACTATCCTCAACTTTAGGCACTTCACACTTTAGGCACTTTAGTTCACTTCATCTTGCTTCCGCATTCCGAACAGAACTTGTCCCCTTCGTTAATTTCCGCGTTACAATTCGCGCAACGCTCACGAGGCAGGGCAAGCTCCATCAGCAACTGTCCCTTTTTTACCGGCACCATTTTTTTATCGGCCTTATAATCGGCAAATACCAGGACGCGCTTTACAACACCGTCCACAGGTGAAGTTACACCGTATTCGACTTTCATAAGGGAAAGGTTGAATATCTCTTCACCCGTCTCTACGCTATCGCCTACTTTTTTGTGGACAAGCCATAGATCAGCATCAAATGGAGCTCCGATATGGTAGGGATTATTTTCATCGGCCATCTCAAGTCCCGCCTTCTCAATGGCCTTATCCTCAACCTGTATCTCTTCCACAAAGACTTCGTGGTCAAGCTTATACCTTATTCTTCTTATTCCATTTTTGCTGATATCAGCGATATGCATGACCTCGATAGTATGGACCTTGCCGTCAGAGGTTCGAAATTCACGTTCAACCCCCTCTACCAATCCCTCAAACCATATATCATCGGAGAGCACATTTGGATCGGCGTATTTTGCAACGTTATTGATCAGTTTTAGGGCATCTCCGGGATGGTTAAGATAATTGACCAACTCATTTTCCGTGGGCTCTCTCCCGATGTGTCCAACCAGTTCTTTCCTGACTTCGTCGATATTGACGGGTGGAAGAAAATTTAGAGGGCTCTCTTCTGTCCTTTGAGCAATCGCGTCTTCCCGTTTGTTTCCGAATACTGATTGGTAAACCCAGTCCGGAGGCCAGCCAAGCGGGAGTTTGCCGAATTTCCCCATGAGCAGATTCTTGAGAGCGTCGTTTGAATTGGCAAACAGCAACATGCGGTCTTCTTTGACCTGTTCGTCAAGTTTTTCTTCAGGAACAGATGTGACCTTTTTGAGGATTTCGATAATCCTTTGCACCTCGGACATTCCACCTCGTTCATATGCGTCGACTATCATGAGGTATCCATTCGTCCAGGTAATTTGCGAGCCCGGCGTAACGTCATGATACCTGATAAGTTTTCTGTACAGCTCAAGAACTAAGAGAATGCTGGGAAGCAAAAAGGCATATCCGTGTTTAAGGGCGTCCTCCTGGCTGCTTGAGGTAGCTCCTCCCGGAAGTCCGTGCAGTGTAACATCGTGGTCGATCCCAAGAAATGTCGGACTGCAGTAGTGATCGTATACGGGCATGATCTGTTTCAGAACAAAAGCAGTCTCCCTGATCCTCTCCTTATCAAGACGTGTCTTTAATCCGAGTTCCCCTTCAATGTAAGCTAATACCGGCATGACCGCTGTTTGACCGTAAAACCTTACACCCGGACCGTCAGCCACATCCAGGATCTTGGCCCCTGCCTGGGCGGCCGCGCCAAGCGTCGGCACGGCAAGACCGTCTGTGGCGTGCCGGTGGTACTGAACAATCAGGTCAGGATACTTATCAAGTATCCCCGAGACCAGGCTTTTGATAAATCGGGGAGGGCATACCCCTGCCATATCCTTAAGGCAGAAAATAATCTTTTTGGACGCCTCTGCCTTGCTGCATTCCAGAATCCGCCCTGACATTGAGAGGATATCGTCGAGCACGCCAAGATAGTGAGGCACATCGAATCCTTGCGCCCAGCTCAGGCTGATAGCAGGCTGAAAGATGCGTTTTTCATTCTTAAGGACGATCTCGGCAAACGGGGCCATATTCTCGATATGATTCAAAAAGTCAAAGCAGCGTATTACATGATAATGCTTGACAATCATCTCGCCTGTTCGTTGCATCATCTCCCGGCTCTGGGGGGCATAGCCGAGCACATTGGTTGAACGGATAAGGATGAGTTTTTGTGTATTCGGGGCAAACTCATTCCAATCTTCTGCTTCTTCCCATGGATCGGTCATACAGCCCAACATCCCCACGTGATAATGAGCGCCGCCGCCGTTTTCTATGGATACGTATCCGCATCGGTCAATCAGTGGTCCGATCAACCGGTCTGAGAAGAGTCGAAATCGATTTCCTGTTTCCGACTGGGTGATGTCTCTCGGTGTGGTATTGCAGAATTCCACATATTCAGAGTTTCGCAGATGGCTCAAGACATTGTCCCGATAATTATCGGGATCAAACGGCGGCTGATACGAGCGGTCATTTGCCGCATTTTTTGTCACGGAGGAGACATCTACAGACATAGGGCCGATCTTGGAGTCGCCGAACTTCCGATACTCGCCAAGCCCTATATAGGGATTGAAGCCCCGTGCCGTGATTTCAGCCATGAGACGGGAAAGTCGTATCTCTTCCGGGATAGTTTCCGTGTAGACCATTAATTCAGGCGTATTATCGATGAATTTTGTATCGATTTCACCCGCTATGAATTTGGGGTGGGAGAGCACCTTTTTATGAAACGGAATCGTTGTCTTTAAACCGCCTATAAAATATTCTAAAAGCGCCCGTTCCATGATTGACAGGGCCTTTTCCCATGTGGCGCCGTGCGTCATCAAAAGGCTTCCGCAAGAATCATAGAGCTTGGGGAACTCGTATCCGCTGAAGATACACGAGTCAAGCCTCACCCCCTCGCCTCCAGGGGAAAGATATCGTGTTATTTCACCGGCATTGGGTCGAAAATTGTCTTGAGGAGCTTCAAAATTGATACGGCATTGCATGGCGAAACCCCGTGGTTTCAGGTCGTCTTGTTTTAGACGGAGTTTTTCACCAAAGGAGACTCGTATCATCTCTTCTACCAAATCTATTCCGTAGAGGAGTTCTGATATGCCGTGTTCCACCTGAAGCCTGGTGTTGGCCTCAATAAAGTAGTAATTTTGGTCCTCGTCTACCAAGAATTCAAATGTCCCGATCGAATCATACCCCGCGGCAGACGCGATCTGTACGGTCGCGTCTTTCAACGCCTTTCTTAAATCCTCGCTCATGTTCTTCCAGGGGGAGGGGGTAATTTCCAGTAATTTTTGGTTCTTCCTCTGCGTGGAGCAATCACGTTCATCAAGCACGACCGTATTGCCGAATGGACCGCAGATAGCCTGTATCTCCAGATGCCTAACCGAAGTGAGGAATTTTTCGACATAGAGATTCGGGTTGCCGAAACTCGCCTCTGCCATGGCGGAAGCCTTTTCAAAATTATGTTCCAACTCCTCGGGAGAATTAATTATTACGATCCCGCGGCCACCACCGCCCCCTTCGCTCTTGATCATAACGGGGTAACCGATTTTTTTTGCAACCTGTTTTGCTTCTTTAAGAGTCACCGCCCCTTCAGACCCCGGGATAACCGGAACAGAGACCGACTGTGCTATAGCTCGAGCCTTAACCTTATTGCCGAGCTTCCTCATTGGCGCTTCTGAAGGGCCGATAAAGATAATGCCGTTCTCCTCGCACAGCGCGGGGAAGCGGTTGTTCTCCGCCGCGAAACCCCACCCGGGATGAAGGGCTTTTATATCGTGCCGTTTCGCGAGACGTACAATCTCGTCTATGTCCAGATAGCCACCTTCGGTACGAATTGTGTACGCTTTATCGGCCTTTGAGACATGAGGGGCGGTTTTGTCCGCGTCTGTGGCAAATGCCACGTATATGCCTCCCATTTCCCGGATGGTCCGCCCTATACGAAGAGCCGGTATTCCACGATTGGCAACGCCTATTCTAAGTCCCTGGATTGGTGAACTCATGGTAGTTTATTCCCTTGCAGCATTAAAATTTTATCCCTTAATAACTCCAAAAACGCCTTTGGATAAAGAACAAATAAACACGCTATACTATTTGCCTAAGTTTGTCAATAAATCAGAGGCGGTAAGTTGGAAAAAAAAGAAAAGGTAACTGCTCAGGTTCAAAGTTCAGTGGTTCAAGGTTCAAGGTTAAGCTGAAGAGAGCAACCCTGAACCGTGAACTCTGAACCCTGAACCCTTGAACCGTGAACCTTAAACCCTTTCTTCGTGGCTGAATAGCAGCGTTACAAAGTGGATATTGGATAAAGATTATGGTATATGATGATACATGGAAGAATTAATTTATTTTAAAGATGACGAACTTGATCGTGTGAACGATGCAGTGAGTGTGGCTGAAGAACTAACGTTTAATAGTTATAAGATTTCTGCGAGTGAATGGAAACGCCATCGCTATGATATCAAAACATTGATTGATTTAAAGCCGGAAGAGATTGTTTCCGGTCCGTTTGCGCAGATCATCCGTTACGAGGGTAGAAAGACAAAGGACCCGCTCGGCCTTTCACACTACGATTTTTATAAAATATGTCTTCAAGACCAGTCAATCCTAAAAGCGCTTGCCGAAAACGACAAACTGGAGCTGTTCCATTTTGTCCTCTACATTGTTACCCATGAGCTCATCCATATTGTGCGGTTTGGAAAATTCCTGCAAAACTTTGAAGCATCGGATGAAGAAAAGGTTATGGAAGAATCGAGGGTTCACAAAAAAACACACGAGATATTAAAGAATGTTACCAATGTTGCTATAGAGCCGGTGTTTGAGTTTTACAGGGCGTGGAGAGAGCCCCTGGACAAGATAGTATAGGGATTGTTTGCAACTGGAATGGGTGACCCCTTATCACCCCTTATCCGGATGCGGATAGGGAAGCAAAACAACTATCACCTCTTTAGTGACTTAGTTAGTTG
>JAUWMN010000278.1 GCA_030613165.1 Desulfobacterales bacterium | reverse complement strand
ATACTTCAAGTATTCCTGTGGTTATAATTTTCGCCTTTCTTGACCTTAGACAAAATTGAACATTTTGAAACTGCCTCAGATAATCGCAATTTCTTACAATATTTTTGCCGCTACAGAGGCGAGCTCACTCCTTTCGCTGTGACTCAAGGTTATGTGCCCGAAGATTTTTTGGCCTTTCATTCGTTCAACAGCGTAACTTAATCCATTGCTGCTGGAGTCAAGATATGGACTGTCGATTTGAGAAGGATCGCCGGTCAATACCATTTTGGTCCCTTCACCCGCGCGACTGATTATTGTCTTTATTTCATGGGGCGTGAGATTTTGAGCCTCGTCAATAATGATATATTGTCTTGGTATCGATCTCCCCCTGATATAAGTAAGGGCCTCAAGCTCTAACAGTTTTCCCTCCTGCAAGAGGTAGTCGACGGTTCCTCCACCGTCTTCTCCATGTGAATCGGCTAAAAAATGAAGGTTATCAAAAATGGGCTGCATCCAATTTTTCATTTTTTCTTCCTTGTCGCCCGGCAGGTAACCTATGTCCCTTCCAAAAGGGATGATCGGTCTTGAGACCAGGAGCTTAGTGTAAATTTTTTCTTCCACTACCTTTGTAATGCCACAGGCCAGGGCGAGGAGCGTTTTGCCTGTGCCCGCGTTTCCAAGTAATGTTACCAGTCGAACGTCATCACAGAGAAGGAGTTCAATAGCAAAGTGCTGTTCCATATTGCGTGCCTTAATCCCCCACGGCCGGCTCTTCTGATGAAAGAGAGGGACTATTTTTTCCATTGGAGATAGATATTTGCCTAATGCTGTGTGCTTGGGATTGGTTTCATCTTCCAAACGGACAAATTGATTATGGTGGAGCTCCCACGCCGAGCGTGATGGGAGTTCCCTCCCTTCATAAAAACGATTTATTTCCTTTGGAGGGAGTTGAATGCTGTGCCAGCCGGAGTAAACTTCATCAAACTTGATTTTTTGCTTTTCAAAATCCATTACTTCCAAACCAAGGGCGTCAGCCTTGATTCTGGCATTGATATCTTTTGATACAAATATCACCTTTTTGTTGCCGTTCTTTTTAAAATAGTAGGCGGTCCAGATGATCCGGTTATCTACAATATCACTTGAAAGTCCTTCCATCTTGGGCCGCAAGTCTTCGTGTATAACGATCCTCAGCGTGCCTCCATTTTTCAAGGGGACGCCTTCACCCAACTTTCCTTTTGTCCTGAGTCTGTCCAGGGATCGGATTACCTGCCTCGCATTTCTTCCCTTTTCGTCAGGACTTCGCTTGAAATTATCCAATTCTTCTATGACTTCGATAGGGAGTATCACCTCGTTATCCCCAAAGCTATAGATAGAATCCGAGGTGTGTATGAGAACATTGGTATCGAGGACGAACTGTTTTTTCATTATGGCATTGCTCCTTAGTAATGTAGGGTTTCAGGCTCCGCGCGGCATTCTTTTCTTGATAATCTTTATCATAAGTTCGTGGGCTTCTTCTTTGTCCGGGCCATCTTCCAAGTTTGTAAGATAGCAATTCATAGTCATGATACTGAGATATATGCCTGTATTAACAATGATACCACAAAAAAGTATCAACAATAAGGCGCGTTCTAAATCAAGGTACCCCGCAATAGCAGACAACAGGATTCCTGTCACCCACGTCCAACTGAATCCCCGCCAGAATGGCGTGATGATTTCGTAATGTTTCAACCATCACAGCGCTACTTTTGTGCCTCTGCTCGTGTCATGAAAAACTTTTGATACACTCTCGATTTTTTCTGCTTTGTGCACCGGTAAGCCCTCCTTTCGTGCTTCGGGGACCTTTGTAAAGGTCTCTTTCGGTCTTTGACCTAATGCCCTATAAAAGCAATCGGTTATAAAATATTGCCTTACAGCGACCGTAACAGATGGTGTCTCATACTTTATTATTCGACCAAAAGTACGTAAAACTAAATATTGATGACCTCATAAAAAGTTCCCAATTTGTCCAGCGAGCAAGTCGCTGGACACGAAAGCAAAGAGGTGGTAAAAATACTGGGGAGTGAAAAACATAGGAGTAAAAAGGTTATGACATGGGACGTGGAAAGAGAGCGGATTAGTTTAGAAAAGGCTCTCAACACCGTTGATTTTACCGCCAAATACATGGCTGTTTCTAATTTACATGCTCTTGCACAAACACATCCCGAGATTATCAGGCCGGAGAATATCTCTCCCTGAACTCATTGAGTCAGTAGGAGCTATGTCTGCTTTATGCATGGTTGGCAGATATCGGAAAGAAAAGTTTTCTCAACTTACCCCGTGAAACGTTCATCCGACTTTTTGCGGGCGGCCTGATGTGACTTGTTTGCGAGCCATCCAATCCGTACATCTTTCGCACTATCAAAATCCGGTACATACGGTTTAATATCCAATAGCGGTGTTCCATCCAGGATATCAATATTAGATATATGAAGTATTGTTCCTTCGATCTTGTCAAGACGGACAACCGAGATGCCTATTGGGTTTGGACGCCTGGGGGCTCGTGTCGCAAAGACCCCGCGAGGGGTATCGTCCAGAAAGGGTTTTACTTCCAAGGAATATCCATCTGATATTTGATGAAAGTGATAGATGAGGATGAGATGAGAAAATCCTTCGAGATCTTTAAGCCCTGCTTTATATTCGGACTGCAGATCAATCGTTCCCGAGACGCCGTGTGCCCCGAGAGGCTGTATGGGTGTCCCTTGCGGGTCCTTAAACGGTGAATGGATAACTCCGATCGGGTTGTAGTGCATTGACTTAACGTGCATTTGCCTTTTCGTTTTTCTGCAGCTTTAACAATCTCAGGAGGCCGGACTAATCCTCGGAAT
>JAUWMN010000182.1 GCA_030613165.1 Desulfobacterales bacterium | reverse complement strand
CCTTGAACCTTGAACCTTGAACCTTGAACCTTGAACCTTGAACCTTGAGCTTTCAGCTTCAATGCTTCTATCTTCGAGCCTTATGTTTAGCAGCAAGCCCTGCCTCTTTCTCGGCCCTGTCGAGCTTGTTTAACCGCTTCAGGACCTGGGAGAATATGAGGTGATAGCGGCTGTTTTTTGAATCAAGCACGGTGGCCTTTTGTATGGCAAGCTCCATGCTGTCCCAATCCTTTTCTATTTTTGCGATACGGGCAAGCCAATAGTAGGCCTCGGCAACGGGCTCCTCTTGATTGAGGTCTATCAGGATTTGCCGCGCCTCATTGTATCGTTTCAGATCGATCAGGGAACGGGCTATAAATATATTGATTCGGGAAGAAAGGATAAAATCACGGCCGGCCTGTTGGTAAAACTGGTAGAGTTTATCAGGATAGCCCGCCTTTTTATAGAGATGATACAGTCTTTCCAGGTCTTTCTCCCTGGATCGGCTCATTTCCAGGGCATGAAAGAAGCTGGTTCCCGCGTCCTCAGGCCGGCCGCTTTGTAAATAGAGATCCCCCATGTGGATATAATGCGCGGCATTGTTTTGAAACGCGTTGAAGCCGAGCGCTTTCCCATAATGAGATATGGCCCCGGACCACTCTTTGTCTTCAGCCTTTAAAGAAGAAATAGCCATGTGGGCGTCTCGAAGAGAAATCCTTGCCTCGATTGCTTGCTGAAGGCCGCTCATACACGCCTCTTTAATAGTGGGAGACCAAAAGTCTTCTCTCTTCAAATAGTTATATGAGGATGGATAGATACGGGCGAGCGCGCCGATAACCGCGCGCAGTTCGTCCGTCTCCCCCTGGCGGTAGAGATGGCGGGCCATGGCATAGTGGTAGAGTATTCCATTGGGTCTCAGACTGACGGCCTGTTTAAAGTAGGGGAGTGGTTCATAGGGATTCTCCTTCTTTTCAGGATGGAGATATTGATAAAGCTGTTCAAGCCGGGCCTCCCCCCTGGCCAGGCCATAGGGGGTTTCCGCGTCAAGGGGGTTCAGTCGAGAAGCCTTCAGATAGAAGTCTTTTGACTTTTGTGCCAAAAGAACGGCGTCTTTGGCCGTCGTCTCCAACGCGCCCAGTTTTAAATAGACCTTCCCCAATTCCTTCTGAATCTCGTAATCATTAGGCTGATAATGCGCCGCTTTTTTTAGGTGGTTTGCGCTCAGACCGTAATACTCCTCCCGAAAAAGATTCTTGGCCCGATAATAGTGCGTTTCGGAGGCAAGACGAAGAGAAAGGTGGTAGAAGGCCACGGTTGATAGAAGGATTAAGGTGCATAGCGCATAGCGCATAGCGCGTGGCGTATTGTGCATAGAGCATGGCGCATAGCGCATAGCGTAAGGTTCCTCCCTGAGTAATTTTTTGAAGCTTGTTATTTTTCGATTGAGTTTATCCAGTTTTTCTAATATTTCACTTTCATTTAATGTCGAGTTATTCATCCGCTTTTGCGCTCTGCGCTCTGCTCCATGCGCTCTGCTCCATGCGCTATGCGCCTTCCCCATAATATTGTGAATAGTATTTATGATAATATTTATAGTACCCCTCTCTTTTGATATCTACGTGGTTGAGCGCCACACCAAGGAGATTGGCTTGAGCCACCCGGAGTTGCTCGACCGCCTTTTTTACCATTTGCCGGTTTATGAGACCGGCCTTGACCATCAGTAGTACTCCATCAGCTTCGGGCGCCAGAACAAGAGCGTCGCTGGCAGGGAGAATGGGCGCTGAGTCGATGATCAGGACATCGAACCTCTTTTTCAGGTTAGATAGCAAAAAAGACATCCGTTTGGAGCCAAGAAGCTCAGAGGGATTTGGGGGGAGGTTGCCTGATGGAAGCAAAAAAAGATTGGGCTCGCCGGTCTTCAAAATTGCCGAATTGATCTCTTCCTGTAAGTAGGGCAGCTCTTCCTTCCCAAGGACCATCTGTTTGTAAAGTCGATGGAAATCAACCGGCTGTTTGTAAAGTCGATGGAAATCAACCGGGTCAAATGAGGACCGGTCAAAATCAGATTCGGGCAGCTCCTTGAAATAAAACTCTCCTTTATTCATTTGCAGGGCAACACGGAGCCCTTCCATCATGTGGATGCTAAGAGGGCCTTTCAGGTCGGCCTCCTGTAACAGACCCATGTTGATTAGTATGGAACCGAGTTTCTGACCGGTATCTTTCTGACGGGCAATAGCCGATGTAACATGTTCCTCGGCGAGCGTCCCGTTATTGATCAAGAGAGCGGCCAATTTTTTCTTTTCCGGCCTGGTCAGCCAGTTGAGATCTGCCGGCTCCCCCTGGAAAAAGAAAAGTTCCACCTTTTCTTTTCCGTCGGACAATCGCAAAAGGCCGGTTTTTTTTTGGAGGGAGAGGAGTCTCAACAGGTCGCTTATTCCAAAACGCTCCAGAGAGCCGCTCCCTATATCGGTTCCGAAAAGATTCGAGAGGAGTCCGGTGAGTCCGGGGGATTCCTGAGAAGAGATAAGCTTGGTCAGTGTCGGCTTACGGAGGTCCGCGTCAATCATCAAGACGGATCTTCCAGCCTGCGCTGTGGTATAGGCCAGATTGGCAACAGCATTCGTCTTTCCCTCGGCTTGGCCCGCGCTGGTTATCAGTAGAGATCTAAACTTCTTTTCCATAAAGGAAAAAAGAATATTGGTGCGTAACGTGCGGTAAGCCTCGGCAAACCGGGAGTTGGTCGGATAGTTGTTCAAGAGCAAATGGGATGAGGGGGCTGGTTTTTCTTGCCGCAATTTTTTCAACAGTTTCATCAAGTCTTCCTTTGAGCTATGCGCCATGCCCTTTGCGCTCTGCGCTCTGCGCTCTGCCCTCTGCGCCTTCCGCCACCGGAATGACGGAGAGAACCGGCAGGTCAAGGTGCCGTTGGATATCTTCTTCAGTGCGGAGGGATTGATCCAGATATTCCCGGAAAAAAGCGAGGCCTACACCGGTCATCAGACCGAATATAACGCTCAAGACAAAATTGAGTTTTTTCTTTGGCCTGACAGGCTCCAGTGGTATTGTTCCCTCTTCGGTTATTCGTATATTGGAGACATCGAAATCGCCTACTATGTCGGATTCTTTTATCTTGGAGAGCAATGTGTCATACAGCTTTTGGTTCGTTTCCACATTTCGCTCTAAGATGCCGTACTTGAGTTCTTTCTTGTCGGTTTCCAAGGCATCTTTCTCAAAATCAGCTATGGTCTTTTGCAAGATCTTCTCTTTATCAAAAAGGACGGATCGTTCGGTCTTCAGGTTTTGCACCTCTTTGCTTAATTCCTCATTGAGCTTTTTTCGGGTCTTGTCTATCTTGCTTTGGATCTGAATTATCTTCGGGTGTTTGGACTTAAAGACCTTGCCGAGGCGGCTAAACTCTACCTCTGAGTCAAGCAGTTGAGTATAAAGATTATCAATGACGGAATTGTCGATAAGGGAACGGGCATGAAGAACATCGCCTTGCAACCGGAAGCTCCGGTCCAACTCTGCCAATTTGGCATCCAGCTCGAGTCGTTTATTCCTGGTATCGAGATAGACATCGTTAAATTCCTCTATCTTTTGTGTAATGACCTTTTGCTTTCCCTTGATAGAGAACAATTTCTCCTGTTGCTTATAGACCTGGAACTCTTCTTCGGTATCTTCCAGCCTCTTCTTCATCTCATATAGCTGGTCGGTCATCCAACTCAACGTATTCCGAGAAGATTGAAGCCGGTTGGCAATGTTAAACTCGATATAGACCCGGGCAAGGCTATTGGCGATATCCCTGGCCATAACAGGGTCGTGATCTTCCACGCTCACCTTCAGGAGACGGGTATCCCTTACCTCTTTGATATCGATCTTTGCTTGCAGTTTTTCGACAAGTTGGGCCAGCTCCTCCCGGGGGGTCAACGCTTTCTCTCCCTGCCCCAGCAGGAGACGGACATTTTTCCCAAACCGGGATAGGAAATCTTTAAGGGGACCGACCTCCAATCCTTGCTCCCTGTCAAGCCGATCCAGCTTAAGATCTTTGATCACCTTTTTCAGAATTGGATGTGATGTGATCAGCTTAAAATGGGTATTGAATGTGAGAGATTGAGAAAGATAACTCTCATAGTCCAATCTCTCGCCGGTCAGCGGAGATGTATTTCGCTCTTTTTCAATAACCATTGTAGTGGTGGCCCTATAGACCGGCTTCGTCAGAAAGGTAAAAAGGAGTGTCAAGGTAACGGTGATCACCAAAGAAGCGATTGTGAGTGATTTATGCTTGATGAGGATATGGTAATATTCGGTAAGATGTGGGGACTGTTCGGGTTTCATGCCATCCTTTTCCATTCTTTTACGCTCTGCGCCATGCGCTACGCTACAACCACGTCTCCGGTACGTGAATCAGGTCGCCGGGTTTGAGCTCAACGTCTGAGATTTTTCCTGTCTTCACATTATTGAGGTTTATCTTGATGATTACTTGCTTATCGTTTTCTTTACGTATAATCCTGGTCCGGTTTGGCGCGGCAAACTTGTCAAAACCACCCGCCATGATACAG
>JAUWMN010000209.1 GCA_030613165.1 Desulfobacterales bacterium | reverse complement strand
CGCCGTGGAAAATGTGGAGCAGTCGATCCGGATTCCCAATCCCTACCGGGTGTTCGCCATCGCCAACGCCATGCGACAGGGCACCACGGTGGACCAGATCCACGACTGGTCGCGAATCGATCCCTGGTTTTTGCATCAGCTCAAAGAAATTACAGAGTTTGAGGCAGACATTGCTGGGGCTCACTTTCCACCCGCCCTCGATCTCCTGCAGAGGAGCAAGGAGTTAGGCTTTTCAGATGTACAGTTGGCCCATCTTCTTGAATGTAAAGACGACGACATTCGTCGGCTTCGGGAAGAACAGGGACTAAAATGCGTCTACAAGCTTGTTGATACCTGTGCCGCCGAGTTTGAGGCATATACTCCGTATTATTACTCTACATACGAAAAAGAGAATGAGGCTCGGGTTACGAAGAGCAAAAAGGTGATGATCTTAGGCGGAGGACCGAACCGGATCGGCCAGGGGATCGAGTTTGACTACTGTTGTGTTCATGCCTCCTTTGCGTTAAGGGAAGAGGGCTATGAGAGTCTTATGGTCAACAGCAACCCGGAGACGGTCAGCACAGACTATGATACTTCGGACAAGCTCTATTTCGAGCCCCTTACAAAAGAGGATGTATTAAATATTATTGAGCAGGAAAAGCCCGAGGGCGTCATTGTACAGTTCGGAGGTCAAACTCCACTAAATCTTGCCAACCCTCTTGCCGAGGCAGGGGTCCGGATCCTAGGGACTTCACCTGACAGCATTGACCTGGCCGAAGATCGGGAACGTTTCAAGGCGATCCTCGACAAGCTCGGATTGGTTCAGCCGGATAACGGAACAGCCATGAGCGTGGAAGAGGCATTGAGGGTGGCCGAACTTGTCGGATATCCGGTGGTGGTCCGACCGTCGTATGTGCTTGGCGGGAGGGCGATGAAGATCGTTTATGACCAAAATGCGCTTGAAGGTTTTACAAAGGAGGCGATCCTTGTTTCCCCGGGCCACCCGGTGTTGATAGACAAGTTCCTGGAAGATGCGATCGAGATGGATGTGGACGCGATCTCGGACGGGAGAGAGACGATCATTTGCGGGGTCATGGAGCACATTGAAGAGGCTGGGATTCATTCAGGTGACAGCGCTTGCGTACTCCCTCCTCATACCCTTGACAGGGATGTTTTAAAACAGATTAAGGACAGCACCCGGGCCCTGGCAAAGGAGCTGAACGTTGTCGGTTTGATGAATATTCAATATGCCGTGAAAGATAGTGAGGTCTTTGTGTTAGAGGTGAACCCCCGGGCGTCACGGACAATACCTTTTGTGAGCAAGGCCACTGGCGTCCCTTTTGCCAAGATGGCCACAAAGGTCATGCTGGGACGGACGCTGCAAGAACTTGGATTGACACAAGAGATAGTCCCTGAGCATGTGTCGGTGAAGGAGTCTGTGTTTCCCTTTGACCGTTTCCCCGGGGTAGATACGTTGTTAGGACCGGAGATGAAGTCAACCGGAGAGGTAATGGGTATTGATACCTCCTTTGGCGCGGCCTTTGCCAAGTCCCAATTGGCGGCGGGACAGAATCTGCCGGTTCATGGGACGGTGTTCCTCAGTGTAAGGGATCGGGATAAAGAACACATTTGCCCTATAGCGGAACAGTTTATCAAGATGGATTTTAATATAGTAGCTACGGCAGGGACATCCCGATTCTTGCGGGAGAGAAATATTTCAAACCGGCCTGTAAAAAAGGTGTCTGAGGGGCGCCCCCATATAGTGGACCATATCAAGAATGGAGAGATTCAATTGGTAATCAATACTGCTCTTGGAAGCGGACCGGCGCGGGACGGCTATAATATCCGACGCGCTGTGCTGGAATATCATGTGCCGTATGTCACTACCGTGGCAGGTGCCTGGGCTATGGCCTCGGGTGTGGGGGCAATGCTTGGCGAAAAACTTTCTATCAAGTCGATTCAAGAGTATCATGGGGGACAAGGTGATTAACAAGATGGCAACTACATTGGATCGTCCCAGAGAAGCGTGCGGCATATTCGGGATTTATGGAAACCCGGAAGCGGTCAAAATGACCTATTTTGGTCTGTACGCCTTGCAACACAGGGGACAGGAGAGCGCGGGGATAGCCGTGGCTGCCGAAGATGGAATTCGGGTCCACAAGGGGATGGGGCTGGTGTCCGAGGTCTTTGACAAAGGCAGTCTTAAAAAATTGCAAGGAAACACGACCATAGGACACGTGCGATATTCTACTACAGGGGATTCCACTCTTACCAATGCCCAGCCTTTTGTTATCAACCATCGTGGCAAATCGTATGCTGTAGCGCATAACGGGAATCTTGTTAACGCCTATGAGCTTCGCAACGAGCTGGAGAAAAAAGGGGCGATATTTCAGTCCACCATGGACAGCGAAATCTTATTGCATCTTTTGATGCGGAACCTCGATGACGGCCTGGAAGAGGGGATCAAGAAGTCTGTCGCAAAACTAAGGGGCGCCTTTTCAATTGTTATCCTGACGGAAGACTCGATTATCGGAATAAAAGATCCCAATGGCTTCAGACCATTATGCATAGGAAGGTTGAACGACAGTTATGTATTGGCCTCGGAAAGCTGCGCGCTTGATTTAGTGGAGGCCGAGTATGTCCGGGCGGTGGATCCCGGTGAGATCGTTATTATTAACAAAGACGGATTAAAGAGTATCAAGAGCCCGAATAAGGCACAAACCTCACTTTGTATATTTGAATTTATCTATTTCGCCCGGCCTGACAGTAATATATACGGTTTAAACGTCTATGAAATGCGCAAAGAACAGGGTAAATGCCTGGCTGACGAGTTTGCCGTGGAGGCTGATTTAGTTATGCCGTTCCCGGATTCCGGGAACTACTCAGCTATAGGATTTGCCGGGCGGTCCGGTATCCCTTTTGAGATGGGGATGATCAGAAACCACTATGTGGGGAGGACCTTTATTCAGCCGACCCAGACCATGCGGGAATTCGGGGTTCGCGTAAAACTTAACCCGGTGAAAAGTCTTCTCAAGGGGAAGCGCATTATCATTATTGAAGACTCGATCATTCGTGGAACCACGGCAAGGAACAGGGTACGCGCTCTCCGGGAGATAGGCGTAAAAGAGGTACATATGCGCGTAAGCTGTCCACCGCACCGATTTCCATGTCATTACGGGATAGATTTTTCTTCAAGGGGGGAGCTGGTCGCTGCCAGCAAGTCAGTGAAGGAGATCAGAGATTTTTTGGGCCTGGATACCCTTCATTACCTCAGCCTGGACGGTCTTTTAAAGGCAACAGGGATCAAAAATCCGGAAGAACATTTTTGCAAGGCCTGCTTTGACGGAAAATATCCGGTCGCGTTTGATGAAAGCGTGTGCAGAAAGACGTGTTTTGAGAGAAAATAATTAAGGGATTCAGGAATTGTGAATTACAATAATTTAGTAGGACTCTTTTAATCCCTAAATCCCATAATTCCTAAATTGTTTAATTTTATTTTGAAGTTATCTCACATCCCACCTTCTCTTCTGATCCCGAAATGGTTGCAAAGCTCTCGCGTTATGGTATTCGTCTCGCGACCAATACCGCATAGAAGAAGCTGGCACTGGTTGGATTCTTGCCGTGCCTTCAAGTATAGTTCAATAAATTAATAACGTTGTAAAACCTCAGTACAAGGTTGCGAGTGTGCTCAACGGTTGACATTTAGATATATGAGATTAGATTTAATATTAGTAGATCATGAGACTTTTGCATAACTGCCATTTTCTCGTGATGCGGCGTCAGGCTTCAAAATTTAATCCTCAAAATACTCAATGTATTCTTCCGGTTAAATTTCTTGCCTTCCTTGCCTGACGAAAAAAGGTCGCGTTATGCAAAGGTCTCCATCTTTCATCCGATAAATGGGTGGCAGGAAATGAACAAGGGAAAGAGAATAAAGGCAAAATCCGAGGTGCGGGGTCCTGCACGTCATCCGGAGCAGCAACCAGCAGAAGACCGGTTGAAGAACCGTACCAGCACGTTTCGTCTTTTGATCGCGGTTACCGGTTCCAT
>JAUWMN010000228.1 GCA_030613165.1 Desulfobacterales bacterium | reverse complement strand
TCACTTGATAATCCTTCAAAATTGCACGCAATTTTAGGGCCTTGAAGAGTCGGCCTATTTTTGATAGATTACTAATACCTAACATGAAGTGAACAAAATGGACTTTTTACGAAACCATCAATCTTGTTGAGGTGAAGATTTCATTTTTTGTCAGGATCACTCGATCTTGAGATAGGGGGCCAAAATTGTCAGGTATTCGACATAAAGTTAAAGTTATGGAATGTCCCAAGTGTAAATCCTTCATGGAGAAGGTTACATTTCATGGCATTGAGGTGGACCGTTGCACCAAATGCAGGGGTATCTGGTTTGATCGTCTTGAGAAAGAAGCATTGAAAAGACTGGAAGGATCAGAGCGTGTAGACGTGGGTGATCCGAAGGTTGGGAAAGAGTACAACAAAATTGGAAAAGTCAAATGTCCCAGATGCAAGACACAAATGATAAGTATGGTAGATGCGGAACAACCTCATATTCGGTTTGAGGTTTGTGTTATTTGCGACGGTTCTTTTTTGGATGCCGGCGAATTTAAAGATTACAAAGAAGAAACCCTCCTTGATTTCTTTAAGGATCTCCTGCTTCGCTAAGAGAGACCTTTGAGTAAAGATCGGAAAGGGCGATGATTTTCATACGCTACAATCCCCCAAAGATAGCAGTGTTAACCTTGGATACCTTTTTAAGCAGCCGAAACACTTCTTTTTTGTTATGCGGCCGTTTCACCATGATTCGGATGTTGTCCACCACAAACGTAAGATAGAACTTAAAATTGATCCACTGGATTTGTTGAAAATCCCTTTCAAACGAGCCCCTTTCATCGGAGAAAGAAAAGCGCACTTTACGCGCATCAAAATCAAGCGTCACCGAGTCGGCGAACCGTTTCCCAAACACTAAGTAAACGAAATACATCGGCGAGACAAGAATGAGCCCAGACAAAATGGCATCCGCCACGGCTGTCTCCAGGAAAAAGACCCGAAAGAAAATCACGATCAGCAGGAGGGCAATTGCAATGGGATGGAAATGCTGTAATAAAATGCGCTCTTCGCCGGGCATGAAAAAGGTGTACGTTCTTTTGCCAACAGGATCGGTCATCTTTAGCTATCCAACTCCTATTATTTGCTCAAAACAGTTTTGGGTAAAACTGCGATAAGAAGAAAGAAAGGCGGGAGCAGGGATTAACCGGAACGTACGCTCACCACGCAATATGCCGCAATCGCATCGCCGGCCCCTATAACCCCAAGGCCTTCCGCGGTTGTTGCCTTAATATTGATACTATTATGATCAATATTTAATATCTTAGCTATATTCTCCCTCATAGAATCACTGTAGGGTGCGATTTTCGGGGCTTCCGCCACAATGGTCGCGTCAACATTATTTACTACAGATCCTGTTTTTTGGATCATTTGAGATGTCTTGGCGAGAAGTTGCAGGCTTGCTATCCCTTTATATTGAGGGTCGGTGTCGGGAAAATGTCGCCCTATGTCTCCCATCCCTGCAGCCCCCAATAGGGCATCGCACAGGGCATGTAAAAGCACATCGGCATCGGAATGTCCCAGCAAACCTTTCTCAAAAGGGATCTCTACGCCCCCGAGGAACAATCTTCGTCCCTCAACAAGTCTGTGAACGTCATATCCAACTCCAATACGCATACAGCTACTCACAAAATCTACTCCCACTCAATCGTACTTGGCGGCTTGGAAGATATGTCATAGACACCCCGGTTGACCCCTGTGATTTCGTTTATGATCCGGTTGGACATGGCGCTGAGGACATCGTACGGTATTCGACTCCAGTCGGCGGTCATGGCGTCAAGGCTGTCAACAATTCGTATCCCGATTACATTCTCATACGTTCGCTCGTCCCCCATCACACCCACAGTCTTTATAGGAAGGAGCACGGCAAACGCCTGCCATACCTTATCGTAGAGATTGTTTCGTATCAGTTCGCTGTTTACAACAGCATCAGCCTCCCGGAGAAGCGCAAGGCCATCTTCGGTAATTTCACCCAATATCCGGATCGCCAGCCCAGGTCCCGGGAAAGGATGCCGCCCGACGATGGAATGCGGAAGCCCCAATTCTTTCCCCACTTCCCGGACCTCATCCTTGAATAGCTCTCGAAGCGGCTCGACAAGCTGTAGCTTCATCGTCTCAGGGAGGCCTCCAACATTGTGGTGGGACTTGATCACAGCCGCGGGGCCTTTGAAAGAGACGCTTTCAATTACATCGGGATAAAGTGTTCCCTGGGCCAAGAAATCGACCTCCCCTATCTCATGGGCCTCTTTTTCAAAAACTTCAATAAAGGTATTACCTATAATTTTTCGCTTCGCTTCCGGATCGGTTATCCCTTTTAAGCGGTCCAAAAAGAGGCGAGAGGCATCAACATAGCGAAGATTCAGATGAAAATGGTCAGCAAAAACAGCCTGCACTTCCTCGGCTTCCCCTTTTCGGAGGAGGCCATTATTTACGAAAATAGCGGTCATCTGGCGCCCGATAGCCTTATTGAGAAGGACTGCCACTACTGACGAATCAACACCACCGCTCAATCCACAAACCACGTTGCGATCACTGACTCTTTCTCTTATAGACTGGACAGTAACGTCAATAAACGTATGCATGCTCCATTCGGGCGAGCATCCGCAAATATTGATCGCAAAATTGCGCAATATTTCAATTCCCTGTAGCGTATGGGCTACTTCCGGATGAAATTGAACACCATACCATTTTTTTTCTTCATGCTTCATCGCCGCGATCGGAGCGCTGTCGCTTTTAGCGATAGGCTTGAATCCAGAGGGCAATTCTTCTATCCTGTCTCCATGACTCATCCATACCTGGAGAGCGCCAAGGGACTGAAAAGAAGGAACAGCATCCAATCCGAAAAAGAGATCGGCAAACTCAATCGGAGTCAGGCCGGTTCGGCCATATTCGCGCGTTTTTGCGCCCGCCACCTTACCACCCAATTGCTCGGCCATTAATTGCATTCCATAGCATATACCGAGTATCGGAATATTGAGATCGAAAATGTCTTTTGTGCTCCTTGGAGATTGTGGATCGACAACACTCGCCGGACCTCCGGAAAGAATAATCCCTTTTGGATTAAAGTTCCGGATTTCGGCAATCGGCATGTTATAAGGGTGAATTTCACAATATACCTTCAACTCCCGCACCCGACGCGCGATCAGTTGTGTGGTTTGTGAACCAAAATCAAGAACTAAAATTCGTTCCCCATGTAACTCATGAAACTCGGACACTGAACTTCCTTTTTGTGTTTGATGTCAAAAACTCGTGTTCGTCCAGAAGGGGTAGTTTTTGTCCCAAGACAAGGCCGCACAAAGGTTTCGAGACCTTTGCATAACTGCCATTTCCCCGTGATGCGGCGTCAGGCTTCAAAAATTAATCCTCGAAATACTCAATGTATTCCTCCGGTTATTTTTTTCGCCTTTCTTGCCTAACGAAAAAATGTCGCGTTATGCAAAGGTCTCGTTTCTACCGCAGCAGTCCCGCCAGGGCGGGACGGAGAACGCAGTATTGGGACAAAAAATGCCACTTCTGGACGAACACTAGTCAACGCGATAATTGGGCGCTTCCTTCGTAATAATCACATCATGTACATGACTTTCTCTGAGTCCCGCGGGTGTAATGCGGATAAATCTACTTTGGTTCTTAGCCCCTCGATAGTGCGACATCCGACATAACCCATCCCTGCCTTCAACCCTCC
>JAUWMN010000186.1 GCA_030613165.1 Desulfobacterales bacterium | reverse complement strand
GGGTAAATAAATGGCTGCGAGAGACATGCATCTCTTTGGCTAACTTATTTACTTGATTGAATAAGTCTTTTTGTAGTGATATTGCTGTCTTTACTCCTGCCATAGTGCCACCTTGCCGCATAGATTTTAATCAATTTTTTTTAAGTATTGCATATGTCAATACCATTGTCAATACCAAGCGGCTAAAAGAATTTTGAAAATATCCTTACCCTCTTTCTATTTATTGCCAGTTAACTTATAATTAGGTACCCTAAAAAAATTGGAAAACATATCTCGAACTGAATCCTAATCCAGACAAGAAGAGGAGAGGAACCGCAAGGCCCCTGACATAGAGAATGAAAAAAATGCGCCCAATATTCACAATTAAAGTATTGTTCGCAATCTGCATTGTAACGGTACTGTTCGGGTGCGCCCATTTACCTGAGCGCCAACAAGCAGGCTATGCCACTAATATACCAGCCTACTTGGGTAGTTCTCGTTTCCCAGCGAAGGTGAAATACACCCAACGAGAAATCACGAGTTTAGTTGAAAAGAAATATCATGAATGGGCAGGCGCTCCTCACAGAATGGGGGGAAACAGCAAAAAAGGAATAGACTGCTCCGGATACGTAAATCATGTTTATGTTAGTTTGTTTGAGCTGCGAATTCCTCGGTCAACGAAAACATTAGCTGGAATTGGCGCTCGAATTGACCGCTCAGATCTGGCGCCTGGAGATCTTGTATTTTTCAAACCCCACTCCTACCCTCGACATGTGGGCGTCTATGTGGGCAAAGGCATGTTTATGCATGCATCCACATCTAAGGGGGTAATGCTATCAAGCTTAGATTCCACTTACTGGAGAAAGCATTACTGGATGTCGCGTAAAATTATACTTCCATCAAAAGATTAGGAGGCTGTCCGAGAATTATGTCCGTAACGAAAAAGGGGGAGAACGAGACAAAATTTTCGCGAATTTGAGGAGAATAGCAGGCCTATTTGACGAAAACTTGCGGGAATTTGGGCCGTTGCTCACTCTTTTGCAGTAGGATCAGAATTCTCGGACAGCCTCCGAGCAAATAACTTTATTAATAAAAATCAAAGGTGAGCACATGCCAT
Source organism: Desulfobacterales bacterium (assembly GCA_030613165.1). Taxonomy (GTDB): domain Bacteria; phylum Desulfobacterota; class Desulfobacteria; order Desulfobacterales. The sequence continues at coordinate 3,356 of JAUWMN010000186.1, read as the reverse complement.
CGGAAAAGACGCGACCAGACATAGACAGGCCGGACCGGATCGTTGCCGAGGCCCGGCGCAACCGGGAGCAGCGGGATCAGGGCTATCGGGAGCAAGCGCTCAAGATCTGTCCCTGGATTTGCGCGAAGTGCGAGCGCGAATTTACCCGCGAGAATCTTCGTGAACTCACGGTCCATCACAAGGACCACAACCACGACAACAATCCTCCCGACGGCAGCAACTGGGAGCTGCTGTGTCTCTACTGTCACGACAATGAGCACTCGCGGTATCTGGATGAAACAGGATATGGCGAGGTAACGCCGGGCGGCGAGCAAGAACCGTCTGCCACCTACAAGCCGTTCGCCGATCTCAATGCCTTGTTGAAGGGCAAAGAGTAGCCGTAGCGCTTGACATTTACCCCGCGAAACAAGAATTAAAATCCGGCATAATATACGATAAGGAATAATAAGAAAAATATAAGGCCGGAGGCTTCAACTATAACAACAAGGAAGACTATCCTCCTGCCCGAGGGGCTCATCTTGAGCCAGACCCTGTCCATAAAGAACTTCCAGAGCTTACTCCATGTGGTGTTCTTGTTTTGCAGCGCGAGGTACCAGGCCACGCTCTTCAGCCAGGAATTAAGCTCTCCGCCCTCTGTTTGCGATAGTTCGTTTTCTACGACTTCCTCTTGTCGCAGGAGAGATGTATCTCCTTTATCGCTGAGATGTACTTTAATGTGTCTCGACTTTTCAGCATTCAGGCAAACAGACAAGACCCTGCCATCTATAAATTCCTCAACAATACCGTCATAGTCGACTACCTCGTCCGTGCGGTCATATCTCACCTTAAGCGAGAACCGGCTGCCCTTCTTTATATGGCGAGTCCCTTCTATGGATAAGACCTCCCATTGCGGGTTCAGTCTGAACCATGTTTCAAGACTATAAAAAAAGGGGGATACTTTTTTTTCTGGAAGGGGTACTTCTATGTCAGCAGATAAGTTAATGATATGTTTTCGCTTCGCCTATGAGAGTCAATTCAGCCTAATAGTGTCCATTCAGAAATGGTGGATTTTGTTCCAAGACAAGGCCGCACAAAGGTTTCTGCCGCAGGCATAGCCCCGCTATGTCGAGGACAGAAACCTGCGGAGAACGCAGTATTGGGACAAAAGATGCCGTTTCCGGATGGACACTACCTGACAAAGACAACACTCCTTCCCGCCTTCTTGAACACTTTTTCCGGCAGGTTATACGATTCAAAACGCGATCTCCAATCGGCAAGCAGCCTGGAGCCAATTACGACCAGATCGTACCCGCCCTCTTCCATTTCCTGTAAAATCTCTTCTTCAGGACTCCCGTAACGCATCTTTTTGATTACTTTAACCTTTTGGTCACAGGCCTTGTCACCAAATTCCTTTAATGCCTTATTACCTTCCTCATGTAAGGTTTTGTCTATGTAATCACGGTATTCATCTCTCCCAACAGCATATATCTCCGTGGCAAATTTTTTTAAGAACGGATTTATAACATAAAGCGAACATATGATAGCTCCCGTACTTCTTGCTATACCCACGGCAAAGTCTTCGGCCTTTGCGGTTTGCTCCTCACCATCGGTACAGAGCAGTATTTTTCGTATCTTCATTATCAATCTCTTGATGATTTCGTAAAAAGTCATCATCTCTTGAGACCTTTGCACAACGTGACATTTTTTTGTCAGGCAAGGAAGGCGAAAAATTTAACCAGAGGAATACATTGAGTATTTCGAGGATTAAATTTTGAAGCCTGACGCCGCATCACGGAAAAATGGCAGTTGTGCAAAGGTCTCATTGAACCTGGAACACGGCCGTCCCAAGGAGCATCACTATAACGGCTGAGAGTATAGCCTTGAAACTCGCGGCAAAAACGCCGATAACAAATGCCTTGCCGCCCGCTTTCTTTAAATCGTCAAACGCTATATTCAAACCAACCCCCGCAAAACCTATGGCAAAAAATATCTTTAAGAATTGTTTTCCAAATATGTACTGGTGATCTTTTGTAAAGACCCCAAGTTCATTTAAGGTTACCATGGCAAAGAATCCAAGGATAAATAACGGGAATTTATCCATAATGACTTGCCATGTATTCATTTTCTCTTCCCGTCCTTCCGCGGATGCCCCTTTGACTAAGTAAAACCATATACAATAAAGGACAACAAGCGGGATAAACCCAACCCTGACAATGTTAATTATGTTTGCAGTCAACAATGAATCATGCCCGTACCATGAAGCAGCGGCAACAAGCTGGGCGGTATTCAGAATGGATGTCCCGACCCAGGCGCCAAAAACAGGTTCAGACATGCCAAGGGCCTTCCCTATATACGGAAAAGTAAAGAGAGCCACCGTGCCAAAGAGGAGTAACGTCCCAACGGCATAAAAGAAATCCCTCGGTTTTGCCTTCACGATCGGAGCAACCGCCACTGCGGCTGAAACGCCACAGACCCCCGTGCCGGCGGCCATTACCCCGATCACCCCCTCGTCTTGTTTCAGCTTTCTCCCTATAACAGAGACAAGAACTACGGTGCCGAAAATAAATATTATCACTAATAGAAGAGCGACCAGGCCCACCTTAAACAAATTTGACCATACATAATAGCCGCCAAGCAAGACAATGCCCGGCTTAATGATAGGTCTGGCAAGCAGAGTGCCGGGTTTAAAGATATCCGGAATACCGACTGTATTTCTTATAAGCATTCCACCCAAAAGGAGAACAGCTACATACGTGAGCTGAAACTGGATCATTTTTACGCCAAATTTGAATTTGAAAGGAATTTCATTGGTCGCTATCAGTGATTCGTAAGCATCTTGTTTCAGAATATGGGGTTTCTTCGGCTTCTTCTTTAACTCGCCCTGCCCATAGAGGGCCAATTGCTCCTTATATTTTTCCGCGTGTTTTGCCTTGTATGCATCAAATGGAGACAGAGGTTCCTCAGACAGAGGTTCCCTGGGCAGAGGTTTAGCGGGAACAGCTTCCTCACCCGGCGCTGTCCTGCCAACCCCTTCAGCGCTTGTCTTCAAAATCTTTTGACACTCTTTAAAATCTTTATCCCACCCGCTTACAGTATAATTCCATTGAAGGGCTAACCAGCCTAAAATCATACACAGAATTAAACCTGGAATCGACTTTAAGAACCCATCTTGTGATGTTGCTGACATCTATTCACCCCCCCTTAAAAAAATAGCGATGGAAATGTGTCCTTTGTTATAATTCCGGTCAAACCCAAGATCACGGTGATAGCAGATATAATGAGGACCCAGATGTCTTCCTTCCTCTCATCCGAAAATGTTTTTTTTGCCTTTTCTTCAAACTCTCTGGTTTCTCCTCCCATCTTAGACCTCCTGTATA
>JAUWMN010000126.1 GCA_030613165.1 Desulfobacterales bacterium | reverse complement strand
CGAGGTCAATGGCATACCAACTTAAGGCATTGGAGACCGAAGTGAAGCGATTATCTTTGGCCTACGGCCGGGCTATTTATTTTTCAATCCCTTTTCTCGCCTTAACTCCCCGCTTATAATAATGTTTTATCTCTTTCATCTCAGTAACCAAATCTGCTCTTTCCAAGATTCTCTCGTCAGCGTATCGCCCCGTAATAACCAGTTCCACATTCTCCGGCTTCGAGTCGATCAGTTCCAGCAATTCTTCAACGGAAAACAATCCGTAATTGACAGCGATATTCGCCTCATCCAGTATAACAACGTTATACTCTTCTGACGCAATCACCTCTTTTACGGCTTCAAGCCCTTGCCGCGCAGCCGTGATATCTTCCGGTTCCGGTGTCTTGCGAATAAAGCATCCCCGTCCGTACTGTTTTAGTGTGATCAGATCAGAAAAACGCGCGATGGAGTTCAGCTCACTATAGTGCTGCCCTTTCACAAACTGTGCAATAAACACCTTCAGGCCTGCTCCCGCTGCCCGCAGCGCCAGACCAAAGGCAGCGGTAGTCTTACCCTTTCCATCGCCGGTATAAACGTGGACATATCCCTTCATGGTTGTCTCCTTAGGAGCCGGACAGCCTCCTTAGTAATCATACCTCAGACCAAGGAACAAACTTCTTCCCGGCATGGGATATCCTTTTACGTATTCGTAATCCTTGTCAAGAAGGTTTTGGATTTCGCCTCGCAGGGTGATCCCCCCGTAATTTTCATAATCGAGGAGCTTTTTGCTGATCACAAGATTGGCAACGGTAAACCCGCCTTTTTCAACTGCCGGCGCAGGCCAAAGTCCGCTTTCAAAATCTTCGATTGTTTGTTCCCCTGTGTAAGCAAGGTTCAAATTGGCAGAAAGGCCCTCAAAATCAGAGATTGTGATACCATAGGATACATGAAGATCCGATGTGTACTTGAGGTCTTCATCCGTTTCCTTGTCTTTGTATTTGGTGAGATAACCAAAACTGGCGTAGGGTTTCAACTCAAAATTCCAGTCAAAGAGTGTACCTATATCACAGGAGAACTCGCCTTCCACACCCTCTATTTCAGATTTGCCAATGTTTACGTATGTTGTGTCCGGCCATCCGCCATCGCTAGCGATCTTATCCTTAAAATCGGTATAAAAATAGGTAAGTGAGGAATTGAAAGAAGCATAAGAAAGGTCTATACCTCCTTCATAAGCCTTGCTTTTTTCAGGGTCTAAATTCGGGTTGCCTACATAATGGATCCCCCAGTCAACATAATCCGCAGCCAACTGTTTAGCGGTAGGCATCCTGAAAGCCTCTCCATAATTGGCCCTTAGTTTTAGATAGTCCGTGAGAAGATAGGCTGCTCCAACTCGTGGAGAAATGTGGTCATCACTTTCTGTGTTCCCTTCACTTTTCATGTCTACTTCATATTTGTCATGTCTTACGCCGCCTGAGATGAAAAGTTTCTGATCAAAAAGTCTGGTTTTGGCCAGGAGAAAATAGGCGGGGTTATCGTATTCGGTATTTTTTGGGCTATATGTATCGTCTTTAGTTTCGTAGTTCATCCAATCGAAACCAGCGGTAACAAGTAGATATTGCTGGTTGTAAGAAACCTGTGCCTGTACTCCCTCGTGATCCACCGTTACTTTCTGCGGAAAACCATCGTCCCAGGCGTCGGGATTGCTTGCAGTGGGATCAAACCATTTGTCCTCGTCTTTTCCTTCAAAATATCTGACCTTCCAGAAAAAGAGGCCATCTGCAATCCCACCGTCATAAGTCAGGTCAATGGATCGATTGCGTGAATCTTTAGAATCGTCAAGGTCGTTCTGAGAAAGATAGCTTGGATTGCCTACGTGATCGGCGTTAAAATTATTGTAAATGACACCAATGCGGTTTTCAGGCAAGAATTCGAAACCCAGATTCAAGCTATAATTTTCTTTTTTATCATATCCGGTGTTGTAATATCTTTCCCCATCCGCGGTATCATAGTCGTCCCTCGATTCTGTGGTGAAACCGCCGGAAAAATCAAATTCGTTAACCTTCCCTGAAAATCCGACACTTCCTTCCTCGTAGCCAAAACTGCCTAACATCCCCTCAACAAAGGCTGTCGGCTTATCTTTTCCCCGTTTGGTAATCACGTTTACGACTCCGCCTATGGCGGCAGATCCGTATTGAACGGAGGCAGGTCCCCTTATTATTTCTACTCTCTCTATGTTCTTAGTCATAACCTTGGCCGCATTGCCGGTTGCTATCCGGTGACCATCCAGCAAAATAATAACGTGGCCCTTCAGGTCAATACCCAAGGTGTTAGACCTGAAGCCACGTATACCAATAGAAATTGAGCAACCAGGCAATCTTTCAGTGTGTCCAATCCCTTTTTCAATCAATAAATCACCAAGATTGTTAGCTGACGACATTTTGATATCTTCTTCATCAATAATAGTTACATTAGAAGTAATTTCTTTCTTCTTCTCTTCTACCCTGCTGGCAGTCACCACCACTTCTTCGAGTACCACCGCTCCGCTTTTGTCTTCCTTAGATGAAAGCCATCCTACAGAACTCGCATCCTGAGCGCATAACACTGGAACAATACACAGACAAAGCACAAAAACCATTAATCCGATAAAACGTTTCATTAACTTCTCCTTTCTTCCCTCGAAAAATGAGTACTGTCTACGGCTTCGTCCAGGTCTCCTGGCTTACGTTCATCCTAATCACCGCGCCTTCCCATCCCGCCTACGGCTGGACAGTGGCATTCTTGCGGCTTTCGTCCCGATCACAGTCGCGGGGCGGCGGGAGATTTTCACTCCCTTCCCTTGCAACAAAGCCGACCAAAAAAAAATCCCCAAACCGATCGCTCAGCTTGGGGATATCCCTTTTTTATCCTCAAAACTTACTGCCTATAACTTCTTTCCACGGAAGCTATAGAATTCTATATTTTTCAGGCAGGTCTTCTGACTCCCGGATCACTCTATTGTCCGCGCCTTCCCATCCCTCAGAGAGGATAGTGGCATACTTACGGCTTTCGTCCCCGGTCACAGCGGCGGGCCCGCTCCCGATTTTAACGGGATTCCCTATTAAGCTCCGAAGAGCGCCTTGAAGAAACTCTATAGCCTCTTTCCTATCCCCTGTCAAGAATCAATGTGGGTTTAAAACGGAAATCTGAGTCCTTTTGGTGCGCCTTTCCGCGAATTATCTCCCACAGAAGTCCCTCCCTCATGGAGGCGAATGGTCAGTTCGTCACCAATGGCGTCCAACCCGTCAATGCTTTTCCTGAGTTCCGCCAACTGTGGCCCGGTCTTCTTGGAGATTGCCGCATTAAGCTCACTCTCCAGTCGCGCATATTGCTCTTGCACGACCGCGCCCACAGCATCCTTGAACGCTCGATCCAGGTTGGACGTAACGCGGACATCGTATTCATCGACAGTCCCGGCAATGTCTGCTGTGAGAGAAAATTCTGAAACATTCGATAAAGCTGAAACTAATGAGTTGGTTAGTAGGTTCTCTCGACCAGGCGTATCAACCTTAAGCTCGGTTGATTTCAGATCTGCGGTAAAGGTTGCGGCAAGACGCTCGCCACTGAGAGTGCCGTGCAGACCGAAATCTGCCAGTCCCTTCTTAAGCGTGACCGCCAGTTTGGGATCATCAGTTAGCGTAAGATCACGAGTTTCGTATCCTTTAACGCGAAGACTCACTCTCTCGCTCGGTTTAGAAGGCACAACATGATTCAAGGCGCCATGAAGTTTGATGGACTCAATCCCCTTGAGCGTGTCCCCTGATAAAAGGAACATGAGCGGCGCTCCAAGGATATCCTGGTCTGGCGTGATGTTTCTTATCAAGCCTGCCAGGTTGCCGGCTTCCACATGCACGGATGCCTTTGTACGGCGAATCAGAAAATCAGGCAGGGGATTGAGTTCTTTAAAGTGTACATCCACGCCATATGCCCGTATCGGCTTGACTACCTTGGGCCCGCTTTTCTCCTCCTTTTTCGCCCGAGCACGCTCAAGTGCCGGTTTTATCTTTTCATAAGATTTGAGCGCGTGTTCCACCCATCGGCCGATCTTGGGTCCAAGAAGCATCTCGCTCATATGTGCGAGGCCCTGAGGCGAGAGACCGTATTTATTCTTAAGGCGACGGATGTCTTCGGAAGACGCTTGGACTACCTGCTTGATCTTCTCTTTGAGTGACCTCCTCATTGCATCGAATTCCTTCTGAGCCTTTTTGATCTCTTTAAGGTCCTTTTCAAGGTCTTTCTGAATTGCGCTTGCCTTGGCAGCTGCGCCTAAGATCCCCTCCACCCCTTTTGCGCCCTTCAGTTCTTTGAAACGCCTCTTGTACTCGGCAAATCGTTCTTTGTCCGGGAGTTCTTTGAGTCGCTGTTTCCATTCCTTTTTCGTCTTATCTATGTCGGAACGAAGCGACTCCAACTGCTTGACCGACTCAAGGTCCTCTTTCTGCAGAATCTCCTTTACATCAGGCACCTCAAACAAGGGTAGTCGCAGCTCGTGAGATTTTTTCGCTTTTCTCTTTTCTGATACAGCCGATTCCCTTTCAGTCTGAGCCGCAACCTCACCCGAGGTCGTTCGTGAGGCGCCAAACCGTACCCCCTCCATGGTCATATCTTCGATGATTACTTTTCGACGCAACGCATTCATTCCGTCTACGGAAAAGGAAATCCGCGCCACCTCAACACCGTTTGTCATAGGCTCGTCCGGGTCTGTGACCTGAAGATGGGTGAGCGTAAGCCCCAGAGGAACAAGTGAAACATCAGCATCGTCCAGTTCCACCTTGGCGCCAACCATCCGTGTGCCGGTCTTCTCGATCATCCTTTCTACAAATCCGTCTATAAAAAAGAGCCAAAGAGCAGACAAAATCACCAGGACAGCTACAAAAGCCCCAAACCCCTGCCAGCGAATCCACTTCATCGTGCCCCTCCCCACCCGGAAACGGACTGATATAGCTCGTAGAATTTGCTCGCCTTTAAGGCCCGCACGATGCCGACCTTTTGTATCCATGAGAGCACGTGTTCCCTGTACCGGAGAATCACCAAGTTTCCGAGGATGTACATAGGGACAAAAATGACCAGCGAAAAAAGAAGACTCCCCATCACCACTGAATTGTTAAACCTTTCAAGTCTGCAAAGCGTGCAGTTGTAAAGTACGGTCCATAGAGCTTCCAGCGGGCCGGCTGTCAGCACTGTAAGCCCTATCCAGTGAAAAAAGGGACCAAGCAGGTAGGCCACGCCGGAGAAGAAGCCCACCCCCAGGATGAATGCCGATAGATTGACTCGAAGAATCAGGACCAGGAAAAAAATCATAAAATTGTGTAGACTTAAAAGCGAAGAAAAACCGGCAATCATGGAAAGACAAAAAGCGAGACTGATCTGGCTGGGATCAGTTTCAGAGTTTAGGACCTTTAATATCTTGGCAAGCACTCTCAGCATCGTATCCCCTTACATACGTTAGTCTGAGGCAACACTAATGAAAACAATGAATGCTTCTCGATTACACGAGACCTTTGAAAAATGCGACATTTTTTCGTCAGGCAAGGAAGGCAAGAATTGTAACCGGAAGAATACATAAGGTATTTTGAGGATTACAATTTGAAGCCTGACGTCGCATCACGGCAAAATGGCAGTTTTGCAAAGGTCTCTACACGCGAAATATAATTTTTTTCCGGAGGTTTTTCGGGGTGTTACAAAACCCGGGTTTTGGTGCGGGCGGTAACCGGGTT
>JAUWMN010000142.1 GCA_030613165.1 Desulfobacterales bacterium | reverse complement strand
ACGTCTTCGGACAATGCGGCCTCTATGTCCACAGGATTGGTTGCTACCAGCGACCCGTTTACAATTGCCCCCGCGGGATAGAGATAGTCCATCCCCTCGGGATCGGACGGATCAGGGAACCCGCCAAAGGACAGGTAATTCTGATACCCTACCCCCACGTCAGAGGTCGCCAGGCCAAGAAGCGGGCCTGTGCCCAGGGTGATGACATCGTTGATATAGACATCATTAACAAAGGTGGTCTGCTCGGTGAGCATGGTGCGGAACTCGGCGATCTGCGCTGCCGTGGGCAGATATGTTACGCCGCCTGTAACAATGCTCGACTGATGCGGCTGTTTACCGGAAAAGAGCGCCGACATCCGTTTTGCCTTTACCTGCATCACCAATGCGTCCAGGTAATGGCCTACAGCAGACGCCACGGTATCCAGATCATTAATTGAGAATTCATCCGGCTCGTACCGAGGTAGCAATGGAGCCGCGTCGTTTGCAATGATGAGATTTCTAATCTTTTGTATGTACACATCAGTACCCGTATAATTGACCAACACCGCAAGGTCGAGATAATCGAGCGCTGAAAGATGATAAAAATGAAGTGGGTGGTCGTGAAGCCAGCATGCCCCCAAAATCAGGTTTCTCAGTATGCGGGCAAGCTCAGGCAGCGCCGTGGTGCCGTGCGCGGTCTCAACTGCGAGACTGGAGCACCACCCGTGGCTGCCGGTACAGACGCCGCAGACACGTTCGGTCACGTAGGTCGCATCCCTGGTGTCACGCCCCACAAGGAGCTTTTCAAGGCCCCGTGCCATGGTGCCGCTGGCATGAGCGTCAGTAATCACTCCATTGGCGTCCACTTCTGCCGTTATTTTAAGGTGACCCTCAATTCGGGTTACCGGATCAACAATAACTGTTCCCATATTTTCTTAACCTCCTTATAGTTCCTAATTTTTATAAAGCGGGCTGAAACCGTTATAAAAGTTTGGTTCCGTACACCCCGCACACGGCGCGTTCGACGCATTGCAACTGTTGGCGCCCTCGTTCCAGAGCGTTGTGGAACAGTCACTGCGCGTCCAGCGTCCCTTGCACCCCTTCAAATAGAGACAGTATCCAGCCTGAGCCGGATCATTCCAGTCGGTTAGAAAGTTCTTAGCTCTGAAGTTGTCCAGGCGCGGACAGTCTTGGTGGACCAGACGACCGTAATAATCTTTCGGTCTCAAATCAGGATCCAGATCAGGCAATGTACCGTTGTTCAGATAGTAAAGAAGCGTCCCATAGAACCAGGTCGGTTTGAGCGGACACCCAGGCAGGTTTACCAGAGGCTTCCCCGTGACCAGGTCCCCGACTCCCAGGCCGAGGGTGACTGTCGCGCCGTTGAGCCCTCCATATGCTGCGCACGCCCCGATAGCGAAAATGGCCGCAGCATTTGCAGCGGCATCGAGCAGAGTAAGACGAAGCGGTTTGCCGGCAACGTAGAGGTACCGGTCATCAGCATTCGGGATTGACCCCTCCATTACTAAGACGTAGTTGCCCTCGAGGATCGTCGCTTCCAGCGCCTCTTCAGCTACATAGCCTGAAGCAGCCATGATTGTCTCATGGTAGCGTATGGAGACAACATCGAGGATTACGTCGCGCGGGTCCGGATCAAGCGCAGAGAGAACCGATTCTGTACAGCCGGTGCACTCCTGACCGTGGAGCCAGAGTACGGCAGGTTTGCCCGCAGCCTCGGCCGATTCCGGAAAGCTCAGGGCTCCAAGCCCCAGGGCCGCAGCGCCGGCTGCAGTCATCTTCAAAAAACTCCGGCGGTCGATAAAAAAGCCGTGAATAAAATCCTTTTTTCCTTTGTCCATTCTTTCTCCTCCTGGATGAAATGTTGTGATGGTATATACTTATTTTGTACCAGATTTACTGTTGCTTCCGGCAACAGTAATACTACATATACCCCCTTCCTTCTCTTCATGAGAATATTGTTCTGCAACTATTTTTAAAAAAATAACCTGAATCCCCCCCTAAGTCAAGAAAGGACGTTGAAAATGTTGAAAAAAATGTTAAACTTTGAACAGTATGCGCAATAAACATGATGTGCACAGGCACAAAAACAGTTCCCCCCTTGACTAAATTGTTCCGATGCTTATCTTTAAGATAACAACGAAGACAACAGTATGATATAATTGGAAAAGGAGGTGGCAGTTATGTACGGACTTATTCCCAGAATAACAGACAGAGAATTGATGCATCCACATTGGGATCTCTTTGATCGGTTTTTTGAAGAGTTTGACCTGCCTAAACTTTTTTCTGAAGAAAAAGAGTGGTCCCCCACTTTCAATGTTTCAGAAACGGATGACAACATTATTGTCGAGGCAGAACTTCCCGGACTGGATGCAAAAGATGTTAACGTTACCCTCACAAACGACATTCTGACAGTGCAAGGTGAAAGGAAACAGGAAGAAGAGAAAAAGGAAGAGAATTACTACCTGAAAGAGAGTCATTATGGTTCATTCTGTCGCTCGATAAAACTCCCGAGCGAAGTGAAGACAGAGGAAATTGATGCTACATACAAGGACGGAGTGTTGAAACTTACTCTTCCGAAAGCTGAACCGGAGAAGGCCAGAAAAATAGATATCAAGCACTAATGCTAAGGTACTAAAAAAGGCCTGCTGTCCTGACGGACAGCAGGCCTTGCTATATTATCGCCGTTCTTTACTGAAAAAAAGAGACCTTCTCATATGGTCTCTTTTTTTATGGATTGTCAAGTATATCGCGAAGCTTTCTGCTTAAATCTGTTACAGTAAAAGGTTTAGAAATGAATCCCTGTGCGCCCTCGTTCAGAATCTTATCTACTTTTCCGTTACCCAGGGTGTAACCACTTGCCAAAAGGGCCTTAATCTGTGGATTGATCTGTTTCAAGACAGTGAAGGTTTCACCTCCGTCCATCACGGGCATGATGATGTCAATAATCGCAATGTCGATATCCTTCCACTGTAGTCGATATATCTCGGCAGCCTCCTTGCCATCCGACGCCACAATGACCTTGTACCCAAGGCAGTCAAGGACCGATTTTAACATCAAACGCATGATTTCTTCATCGTCAACCACCATAATAGTTTCTGTGCCGCTGACCACTTCATCATTATACGATTTTGTCGCCCATCCCTCTTGTTTCTCCTCTTTGACTATAGGTAGGTACACTTTAAACGTAGTGCCTTTTCCTGGATCGCTGTGAACAATAATGCCACCCCCATGGTTTTTCACAATTCCGTAAACCATTGAAAGTCCCAATCCAGTCCCCTTGCCTGTCTCCTTAGTAGTAAAAAAAGGCTCGAATATCCTTGATACTGTTTCCTTGTTAATGCCAATGCCTGAGTCTTCAACGGTCAACAGGGTGTAATCACCCGGTTTCTTCTGCAAAGTTACTAAATCGGGAGAATCTCTATCCAGGTGTATCGATGCTGTTGTTATGGATAAAGTACCACCATGAGGCATAGCATCTGCCGCATTGAGACAAAGGTTCATTATAATCTGCTCAAGCTGGCCCTGGTCTCCCTCGACCTTCGGCAATTTATCCGCCGGCAAATAGGAAACCTCAATCTCCCTACTGACGGTCCGGCCGATCAATGCCAGGACATTGTGAACCGCCGTGTTTAGATCAATGGGTTTGACCTCGCACTTAGCCTTTCTGGAAAAAGCAAGTAATTGTTTCGTCAGACCAGCGGCCCTTTCAGCGGCCTTCTGGATCTGATCGGCATAGTTGTAATTCTTATCCAAAGAATCAATGTGTAGCTTGAGCACCGAGGCGTAGCCAAGTATCCCGCCTAAGAGGTTGTTAAAATCATGGGCAACACCGCCGGCTAACGTTCCAATCGCCTCCATCTTCTGCGCTTGGAGCAATTGTTCTTTTAACTGCAGGCGTTCGGTAATGTCTCGACCTAATCCTTGGACACCGACGACATTTCCGTCCTTGTATATGGGATTCATAGCGATCTCGACAGGGAAATAACTGCCGTTACCCCTCTGTAATCGTACCTCCAGTGTTAATTCTTCTCCGTGTACAATCACATTTTTTATACAGCTTCGCACATCGGATATGTTGTCCGCATGAAGAAACTCTGTAAAGTTTCTGGTCGATAATTCTCGCAAGCCTAAGCCCATCAGTCTTTCTCCGCTCGGGCTGATATCCGTAATGCATCCATCGATGTCGAGTACAAATATGATATCTCTACTATTTTCGTATAAATTACGAAACTTTTCTTCAGAAGCACGCAGTTCAGCGGTTCTTTCCCGCACCTGCGATTCAAGAGACCGGTTTAACGCCTCCAAGGCTTCAGCATGCATATTTTTATGCTTTTCCAAAAGGTTTCGGTCGGTTATATCGCTTATTATTTCGGCAACGGTCATTTCCCCTTTCACAATAATCGGAGATCCAGTGGAGCCATATATCTTTTTGTCCTTTCCGGTAAATTCCTTTGAAAAGGATGGTTCTCCCTTGTCATATATTGCATCAAGGGCACAGTGTTCACAGGGTCCCTGCCTATCTTCAAGGTATTTGTAACACTTTTGCCCATCAACAGCGCCGAACCGTTCCAAAAGAAATCTGTTTGTCTGTAATATTTCGTGATCACTAGAGATTAACATAACGCCTGAATCTACTGAATCGATAATGAAGGTGCAGTTTTTTAGTTCTTCATAAGACTTGTTAACGGAATCCACCATCTTGTTGAAACTCTCCGCGAATTGGCCGATCTCATCCCTTGTTGCAATCGGCACCTTGTAGCTCAGATTGCCTTTGCCGATTATTTCCGCCCCCTCACGAAGTTTTTTTATCGGTCCTGTGATAAACCGTGCAAATAACACAGCGAGTAGAATTCCGATACCTGTTCCCACTAACATTAGGACAAAAACATGGTTTCTTGCTGTAGCAGCTGACACGTCCAGGCTCTCTAATGAATAGCCTATCTGGGCCACTCCCATAGGATCGCTCTCAAACAAAACAGGTATGGACAGATCGAGAAATTTCACTCCATTGTCATCGGTTGAAACCCTGGTGTAAGCTTTTCCGTTTTCCACTGTATCAAGGGCAAAATCATGTGTAAGGACCTCCCCTATTCGTTTCAGATCGTTGTGTGCCTTTATTCTGCCGCTATTGTCCCGTATCATTACATAAACTACGTTCTCCTGCGCTGCCAGCGACTCGATATAAGAAGACAGAGGGGCAAAGCGATCAGTGATGAAACAAGGAATGCTGTTAGCAGCAAGGTTCTCCGTTAGTACCACCCCTTGTTTTCTCAGACCATCCTCAAGCGAAGTTTCCAACAAATCGATAGTGATCCATCCTATTGCCGAGGCAACGACCAGAACTGTGCCGGTCACCAAAAATATAATCTTAGATAAAATATGTTTCATCTTGCTTTATCTCGTGTC
>JAUWMN010000260.1 GCA_030613165.1 Desulfobacterales bacterium | reverse complement strand
GGGCGGTCAACCCAGGCTGATAGTCATACACTCCCGGGGTTTTTACTTCTCCCTCCACATATATCTTAGACTCAGCTAAATTTTGCGCTTTTTCAAGCGGAATATAGACCACATCGCCTGATTGGAGAAGCGAGTTGCAACTCATGTCCCCTTTGTCCAGAAGTCTTTTCAGATCCACTTTTATAGGCTCTTTGTGTGAGAGCAGATTTTCAACATCCCCGCCTTCCGCGATTTGGTCTGTAGAGGCGCGCAGTATGTAGGCCACGTTCCCACGCGCTGTTAAGACCCCGCCGGCTTTTGCGATGAGCTCCATCAGGGTTGCCTTCGAGGTCATTTCATATAATCCCGGTTGCTTAACCGCCCCTGAGATGTAGTATTGAAGGCTGTGATACTCTTTGATACGGATATTCACCTGAGGATTGACAAAATAATCGCCGGCCAGGGGTTCGGCAATCAGGATTTCCAGCCGGCTAAGTGTCAGCTCCTCTGCTTTAATAGAGCCTATAAAGGGGACATTGATCATGCCATGGGAGGATACGGTCAGATCAACCTCCCGTTGCTTTTCGCCACCGGCATAGATTGTCAGGGTGAGGATATCCCGCGGCCCGATGAGGTAGGCCTTATGCTGGGCTATGGATAGGGCGGGGGACAGAAAAAGGGCGATCTGAAGCGTCAGGGCAATGGCGCAGAGGGCATGGCGCATGGCGCGTGGCGCAGAGGGCATACCGCATAGCGCAGGGCGCATAGCGCAGGGCGCATAGCGTATAGAGTAAGGTTCATGTTCGGGTGATTTCTTGAGGCATGGTACTTTTCGACTGTGCCTGTCCAATTTCTCCAATATTTTACTTTGAGTCATAGATGAGATTATCCTGCCAATTTTCCAACTCTTGAAACGGAAATGTTACCACCCGCTTCCCTTCTTTTACGCCCCGCGCCATGCCCTCTGCGCCCCGCGCTATTTAGCGCCCAACCTGTGACCGAATTGAAGTTCGGCTATATAATAGTTGTTGTCATAATCATGGCCGGCCAAATTGGAGTCCCGCTCCTCATAGCCCGCGGTGATGGAGAGAGTAAGCCAATCGGTAAACATGCAGCCGATGCGTCCGGAAATATCGTAGGTATCGTCATCCCGTGTCTCTATAGTCCCTTCCGGCGTAAGCCCGGTGGTGTTTTCGTAATCACTTTTCTGGTAGTATCCGGTAATGCTTACCAGCAGTTTTTCCAGGAAGCGATGTCCCGCGGTCAGGGAAACACGGTGGGCTTTGTAATATTCCTCCCCAAGACCCTGGTCGTTGAGGTTCAATTCGGCAGCCAGGGAGATATGGCTCCTTGGAGTTTCCGGTTCAGGGGGGGTCTGTCCTGTAATGGCGATTCGGTAGGTAAATGTATCTATATCTTCCACTGTGGAATCATCAAAATTCCTGTCCTGATACCCGCCGCCTGCTTCAAAGGCAAGGGCTTTGAATTGTTTCCTGAAAATAAGCATGAGCTGGTCCGAGGTGTAATCGGAGGTGGTGCGATCGTAATCCCTTTCCCAGTGATTATATTCAAGATCGAGGGCCGCTGTGCGTGTAAAATTGTAGATCATATCGAAGATCCCCCTGTGTTCGCTGGAATCTTCAAGGCTGGTCCTGCTGTAGTTGGTCTCTGTATTCCGATAACGTAATCCAATCGAGAACTTGGGGCCAAATTCGTACAAAATCATGGGCGTCAGCCGGTTAATGACGTATTTTTCCCTGTCTACGGCATTACTTAGTGTATCTGAATAGGCCGGATCCCGGGTCTTGTAAAGATGATTCTCCAATCTCAGGAGCACTCGGTCAAATGGTCTGTAGCCGGCCTCAAGAATGCCTATGTGGCCGACATAATCATTCTCATCGCTTGCTCGCTGGCTTGGGGGGACGGTATCTTTATCGTCGTAGTAATAGGCATCCAAGGTGTAATCGAGAAGCAACTCGCTCTTGGCCGTTTCTATGCCAAGTTCAATTCCCGGTTGAATAAGATACGTCTCAACCTCCCTTTCACTTTCAGTGGCTTCCGCTCTGTAATAATTGTTATCCACTCGCCAACCGGCTGAAACTTTGGGTTTTATATTAAATCTTGCCGCGAGACAGACCACAGGAATAGATAGTGAAATGAGGATGATAGCCAATAAAACTACACGGTCTCTCTTGAATCTCACAATTATTCACCTAAATTTCTCTGTCACCATACAATTTAAAAGGGAGGTCTTTCCAGCTGGTTTCCCTCTGCGCCTTTATATTGGACTGGCAGGTTCCATATCATCCTGTACCGGCATCTTGAGGCGGGATGCTTCAGGGGGTTCATATGCTTTCGTACCAAGGACGGCGCCAGTGGTAAGGGCTGTTTCTATAGTAGTCCTATTCAGATTTTGAACCTCTTCCACACCGCCTAAAATTTCTTTCGCCGCCGCAACGGTGCGTGAATCGGTACTGGTCTGAGCAATATATTGAGCGGCATCGATAACCTGGTTGAGTACTCCAATAAGATTCCTGATCACATTCATGGCTTCCTGAGCCAAGTCTGTATTGCCCGTATCTTGGGCTATAGAGGCTACCTCCGCAAGGAGATCCGAGGTCTCCCTTGCCAGTTCCATGGCCTTTTGGGCAAGCTCTATATCACGCGTTTTTCGGGCCTTCGACGCCATTCCATAGGCATTGATTAATAACGCGTCAGCGCTTTTTAGTTTTTCTTCCGCAACCATTTTCTCGGCCGGAACCGAAGAAACTAAAAGGGTTACAGCCAACACGCCTCCCAAAAGGATACCTAATATATGCATCTGATGTTTAAGAAATCTTCTCATGGCAAATTATCCCTCCGGAGTTAAGTTGAGACCTTTGCAAGACCGCCATTTCTCCATTTAAATTTATTTCCTTCCGTGCTTGAAAAAAAGATGTCACATTTTGCAAAAGTCACCGGACAACACTCTAATATATAAAATATATTTAATAATTACCTAATTTGTCAAGGGCAATTGTCACCCAAAATGCACAATTGATTAATGTTCAACTCTCTTATTATCACTGAAACAAGACAAGCTCCGCCTCTGTGGCTTACATGCAACCGCTTCGAGA
Source organism: Desulfobacterales bacterium (assembly GCA_030613165.1). GTDB lineage: Bacteria > Desulfobacterota > Desulfobacteria > Desulfobacterales. The sequence goes on along the minus strand of JAUWMN010000260.1, from coordinate 61 downwards.
CCTTTGCATAACTGCCATTTATGAGCGCTGACGCTTCACTTCGTGTCCGTGATGCGGCGTC
>JAUWMN010000095.1 GCA_030613165.1 Desulfobacterales bacterium | reverse complement strand
CCGTTTAACGCGAGATCCGGATAGATCATTCTTGGTAGCGACCCTTTGGACTTTGAAGAACCAGGAAACGCTAAACCGGATTTATTGCGAGCTTAAAAAACTAGACCTTTGCAAAACGTGACATTTTTTTGTCAGGCAAGTTGAGCGAAGAGAAATCCCGTCGCCGGGGGAAGGCGAGAATTTATCACGCATATGCTTGACAAACCATTATAGTGTCTTATTTTTTTTAGGTGTTGGATAAAAGAATTTGGGGCGACAAGGAGGCTCAAGTGGACGACAACAAGGAGGCGATGAATGCGGAAGGGCCTTTAGAGAAAGGAACGCAAGAAGGGATTTCGCCTGAAGAGTCTCAAGACTCGAAAAAGAAAGGCGCTAAAAAGAGAGACCATGCGGAAACACTCAAAGAGATAAAAGATAGATTACAAGAAAAGGAGGCAGAGGCAAAAGAACATTATGACAGAGTATTGAGAACTGCTGCTGAATTTGAAAATTTTAAGAAAAGATCAGAACGAGAGATGACAGATTTTAGAAAATTTGCCAGTGAAGCGGTATTCAGGGAGATTTTGCCTATAATTGACAACCTGGAACGCGCATTGGATGTTTCTGGAAATTCGGATTGTGAGGCGGTCGTTGAAGGTGTGAAAATTACGCTTAAACAGTTTATATCAAGTTTTTCAAAATTTGGAGTTGTACCGATTGAAGCGGTAGGCAAGCCCTTTGATCCGAGGTTCCATGAAGCAGTTATGAGCGAAGAATCGGATACTCAACCAGATAATATTGTTCTTAAAGAAATGCAAACAGGATATATGATCAACGATCGGTTGTTAAGACCGTCGATGGTAGTAGTAGCCAGACAACCTGCTTCCGGAGAAGCAGGTGCTGAATGTGATAAAAAGTAAGATTAAATAAGGTTAGGAGGCAATAATATGGGCAAGGTTATAGGAATTGATTTGGGGACAACAAACTCATGTGTGGCGATTATGGAAGGGAAGGACGCCAAGGTTATTACCAACCCCGAAGGGGGGCGTACCACGCCATCCATTGTGGCTGTTTCTGATAGTGGTGAGAGGTTGGTTGGACAGATAGCCAAGAGACAGGCTATTACCAACCCTGAAAATACCGTGTTTGCCGTAAAGCGTTTGATCGGGAGAAAGTATGATTCATCTGTAGTTCAGAATGATATCAAAATACTGCCGTATAAGATCGTAAAGGCAGCCAACGGTGATACCCGTCTTAAAGTGCGTGACAAAAAATACAGCCCGGCGGAAATTTCGGCTTTTATTCTTCAGTCAATGAAGAAAACCGCGGAAGAATATCTTGGCGAAGAGGTAACGGATGCCGTTGTTACTGTGCCGGCTTATTTCAATGACAGCCAACGCCAGGCAACCAAGGATGCGGGTAAGGTTGCAGGACTTAATGTCCTCAGAATAATAAACGAACCAACGGCGGCTTCGCTTGCCTATGGAATGGATAAAAAACAGGATGAGCGGATAGCGGTTTTTGATTTAGGGGGGGGCACTTTTGATATTTCCGTCCTTGAGATAGGCGATGGTGTCTTTGAAGTAAAAGCGACCAACGGGGATACACATTTAGGTGGAGAAGATTTTGATCTGCGTATCATCGATTATCTGGCGGCTGAATTCAGGAAGGATCAAGGGATTGATATACGAGACGACAAAATGGCGCTTCAGCGCCTGAAAGAGGCGGCTGAAAAGGCCAAAATGGAATTGTCCACATCCATAGAGACCGACATCAATCTGCCTTTTATCACGGCTGATGCAAGCGGACCAAAACATATGAATATTAAGTTGACACGGGCCAAGTTGGAAGCGCTGGTGTCGGAGCTATTGAACCGAGTTGTCTCCCCATGCGAGACCGCCCTTAAGGACGCGGGCTTGAAGCCTTCCGATATCAATCAAGTCGTCTTGGTGGGCGGGATGACCCGTATGCCCGCTGTCCAGGAGGTCGTCAAAAAAATCTTTGGACGGGACCCCCATAAAGGGGTTAACCCTGATGAGGTTGTTGCAATGGGGGCCGCCATTCAGGGGGGTGTTCTTAAAGGAGACGTTAAGGATGTGCTTCTCCTTGATGTTACCCCTCTTTCTCTCGGTATTGAGACGCTGGGTGGTGTTGCCACCAAGCTGATTGAAAAGAACACCACGATTCCTACCAAGAAAAGCCAGATTTTTTCGACGGCCGCTGACAATCAACCCGCGGTTTCCATTCACGTCCTCCAGGGAGAACGTGAAATGGCAGCGTACAATAAGACTCTGGGGCGGTTTGAATTGGTGGGTATTCCGCCGGCGCCCCGTGGCGTGCCACAGGTTGAGGTTTCCTTTGATATTGATGCCAACGGCATTGTGCATGTCTCAGCTAAAGATCTGGGAACAGGCAAGGAGCAATCGATCAAGATTACCGCGTCGAGTGGTTTAAGTGAGGAAGAAATCGATAAGTTGGTCAAGGATGCTGAAATGCATTCCGAAGAGGACAAGAAGAAAAAAGCGTTGGTAGAGGCACGAAATACGGCTGACAGCATGATCTACAGTACGGAAAAATCGATCAAGGAGTTAGGTGACAAGGTAGATTCTGCTACTCGAACAAACATTGAAGGAGCTATCGAGAGTCTTAAAAAGGCTATGGAGGGGGAAGATGCAGAAGAGATCAAAAAATTGACAGACGAGTTGATGCAGTCTTCCCATAAGCTGGCCGAGACTATGTATTCCCAAGCTGCGGAAGCACAGCAGGCCGGTGCGCAGCCTGAAGAGGAGCCGTCAAAAAAAGAAGATGTGGTAGATGCCGACTTTGAAGAAGTAAAGGATGATAAGAAGTAGCTGTAATTGGACATCTGTCATCTGTCATTTATCATTTAAAACGGTAGCCTCTTTTTATTACGAAAAACCCTGGTGATTTAGAACACCAGGGTTTTTTTGTGTGAAGGAGCCAAAGAATCCCTTGCTTTTTAATAGATTTGTGATGTAATTTTTAATCATAGATTTGTTAAAATCCGAAAGGAGAGAATTATGGAGCAAGATTTGAGACAAAGTTTAAGGATCAATAAAGATTACTCCATAACGTATGCCCCCCTGGTCAATCTCCAAGACGTTGATAAAAACTTCGCAGAGGCGCGATTGTGCAACATAAGCGCCGGCGGTATAGCTTTTGAGGCTGGGGAGGGATGCAAAAAAGGTGATCAATTCTTGCTGAAGATCTCCTTTAAAGGATGGAAAAAGGATGGCACAAAAATCGTCCCGTGTGATAAGAATGAGTCATGTTTTTTCCTTAATGCGATAGCTGAGATAGTGCGTGTGAGGAAGATACGAAACAAAAGAATGTTTAGAATTGCCGGAAAATTTATGGGAAGGTGTGGTTAAATATTTATCAGAAAGGTATTTAATATGAGTGGACAGTTGCTTCCCGAGATTAAGCTGGAGCTGAATAGCGGTACATTCAAAATTAAGACGCCAGAGGCCGTTTATGTAATAACGGTTCAACCGGGTGGAACGTTAGCACAGGAAATAACCCAGGTGGTTGAACAGGAAGTAGCCTCAGAGATAATATCAGAGGCTGCCGAGACGGCCAAGGATAGTGATGCATCGGTTTCCGTGGGAGCGGCGGATGACGTATTCTATAAAGAAGTTTCCGTATCAATGTTAGGCAGGATCGGCGAACTGGCCAAAAAAATGAATCTTTCCTTGAAAGATTTTTCAGTCCAGGCTGCCCAGGATATTGATTTTGGGCAATCCGGCAAACGTCTTTCAGATGCCATGGGACAACTTGAAGATATTAATATTATGGCAGAAAATGCTACCATGGTGATAATGGATTTGACTGAAAAGATTCAAGAGGATATTAGCCGTACAAAAGAAAATATCAAGGTACTTAACGAAATAGATATCACCAAAGATGAGGAAGTCGATTCAGTCTACGAAGTCGTAGAGAAAATGTGCGGAGGGGTTAAGACACATCAACCCTTGGTCGATGAGATTGTATCGAGCCAGCAGGAATTGATGGAATCAATGTCCAGACTATCTGATCTTGTGGGCGCTACGGAGAAAAAAGAAGAGAAGGAAGAGCCTTGCGAGTTTGATCTGGACACCATATTTCAAACATTGCATGAATTCTGTACTAATGAGGCGGTGAAGAAGCATCTAAAGACAATGCGTGCAGACAAAAAGGCTTGTGATATTCAACTATTTTATACCGCGATCAACGAGTCTTTAAAAGGGATCAATATTGAAGACAATTTTGCTGATATCCCTATACAATTGATATTGTCGGCGCTTTCCCAGTCAACAGAGAATGACAAGTATAAAGGGTTTCTTGAAAAATTGGACAAAAACCTAAGTTCTCTTTTCTTGGAAGAAAATCTACCACTTGAGATACCGCAGGCAAAAGAGGTTTCAAAAACAGAAGGTGAGGCATCCCAGATTCCGACCCTTGTCTCTGATATTGCCGACCGTATCAAGACAAATCTTGAAAAACTGGCGAAGGTAAAAACCGAGCTTTTTGATGTTGAAGTGGATGCTTCCCTGTTAAAAGATTTTGAAGATAAGACAATTATTAACAGAAAGGACAAGGATACCGTCAAGCAGATCCTTGACGAGTCGAATACTCATTTTGCGTCCATTATGGATTTCGCGACCAAGATATTTGAGAATCTTTCCTTTCAGGATCTTGCCGGTCAAAAGATTGAAAAGATTATCGAATTATTGAGCGACTTCCAGTCCCAGCTTCTTGTTACGCTGGTGGCGTTTGATGTTCACATAAAGAGCAAGGAGAAGAATAAAGATATAACTGCGGAAGAGAGCGAAAAACTCGTCCAGAAAGAAGTCGATAAGGTACTGGCAAATGTGATGGTAGAAACAGAAGATGAGGAAATGACAAGCAGGTTTGATCAGGATGCGGTCAACGAGATGTTAGAGGGTATGGGATTTTAACTATTGTCTTCTCGAAGAAGGCCAAGTGCTGTGTATATTCAAAAGTGCCTAAAGTTTGAAGTGCCTAAAGTGCGCTAAAGTTAAGGAATGCGCCTTTGGCGCAGTCAATAAATATCAAGAAATAACGGCCGACCGTGACGAGTGCGGTGAGTTGCTTACAACATTTCCCTCTATAGGAACAAGTATATAAAATTGACACACTACCTTAACTTTAGGCACTTTAGTTCACTTTTCACTTCAAACTTCTTAATAGGCACTAATAAGGTGGTATCATGAAAAAATCGCTTACATATGCCGATGCCGGCGTGAATCTGGATGCGGCAAATAGTTTTATTAACGCTATTAAACCATTGGTCAAAGAGACGCATCGCCCTGGTGTAATCTCGGATATAGGAGGTTTTGGGGGATTTTTTGCTTTGCATAATACGTCAGGATATGAAAGACCTGTTTTGGTTGCTTCTACCGATGGAGTGGGCACCAAGCTGAAGATTGCTTTTATGATGGATAGACACGATACCATTGGAATTGATCTGGTGGCCATGTCAGTAAATGATGTCGCGGTACAGGGCGCTGAGCCCCTCTTTTTTCTGGATTATATTTCAATGGGAAAGCTGGTCCCCAAAAAGGCGGAGGCGATTGTCACGGGAATCGTTGAAGGATGTAAACAGTCCGAATGCGCCCTTATAGGAGGAGAAACCGCTGAGATGCCTGACATATATCATGAGGACGAGTATGATCTTGCCGGGTTTGTTGTAGGAATTGCCGATAATAATAAGATCGTGGACGGGGCGGAAATCGGTGTAGGGCATAAACTGATCGGAATCGCCTCGAGCGGCCTTCACAGCAATGGCTATTCGTTGGCAAGAAAGATCTGCTTCGATAAGCTCAAATTAAAAATAGAGCAGAATATAGATGTATTAGGCACAACGCTCGGCGAAGAGTTATTGCGACCGACAAAGATCTACTCGGGAATAATCAAGAGTCTCCTCCGTGGTTTTCCAGTCCATGGATTTGCTCACATTACAGGCGGGGGGATTGTGGAAAATCTTCCGCGCATCCTTCCCAAGTCGTGTGCGGCAAGGATTATCAAAGGGAGTTGGGAAGTGCCTCCGATCTTTACCTTCTTAGAGGAGGGTGGGAACGTATCTCAAGAAGAGATGTTGCGAACCTTTAATTGCGGTATCGGACTCATTGCGATCGTGCCTGACTCCGATGCCCAAGATGTTTTGTTACGCCTCGAAGGTATGCAGGAAAAGGCGTATCTTATAGGGGATATTGTGAAGAGAAAAAAGGGGGGGGATCAGGTTGTTTGGGCAACCACGTCATAGACCTTGTCCATGGCATCAGAAAGCTGTTCCGGCTTATTTCCTCCTGCCTGGGCCATGTCAGGTCGTCCGCCACCACCGCCTCCTACTATAGGGGCGATCTTTTTGATGATATTGCCTGCGTGGTAGCGGTTCAGGTGGTCTTTTGTTACAATCGCCACCAGAAGCGCTTTGGAATTTACGGCGCTACCGAGAACAATAATGCCCGATTTTATTTTGTCCTTTGCTCTGTCGGCCAGCTCGCGAAGCGCTGACGGTGTTTCGGCCGCAACTACCTTGGCCAGCACCGGTATCCCGTTTACAGTTTTCAAAGACTCGGCTAACCGGTTCGATTCTTGAGAGAGTCCTCTTGCTTTTAG
>JAUWMN010000062.1 GCA_030613165.1 Desulfobacterales bacterium | reverse complement strand
GATCTCCCCCACAGATCTTCAGATAGACAATAAACCGCCCTGATTGGCATCAAAATATCGCCCACTCAAATCCGCAATCCAAAATCCAAAATCTGAAATACTATGTCACACCCTTCCACAAATAATCTTGGAACGGCCGCCGTGAATACTCTCTTTTTCCACATTTTTGAAAAACTGTTGAAACAGGGAGAGTTCTTCCTCTAAAAATTGACGCACCCCCTTTAGACCGGTCACATACATTCTAATGTAAAATAATATCCTGATAAGGGGATTTTCAGGGATGTCGTGTTCCATCATGCAGAAGCGTCCTTCAGGCCTGGTTGTTCTTGTAACTTCTTGCAATACTCTGTTCCGGCTTGTGCCCTTAAGTTCGTAAAAAGCATACGAACTGGTGACCGCGGAAAAGGAATTGTCCTTGAACGGCATATTGGTGACATCCGCCTGTATCCATTCTATATTTTTAATCCCCTGTCCAATCGCCTTTTCCTTTGCCTTGTTCAACATCCCGGCTGAAAAATCGATGCCCACAACCATACCATCGGGACCAACGCGATCAGAAAGAGCGATAGCTACTGCGCCGGTGCCTGTACATAGATCGAGGACCCGGTCACCCGACCCGGCCCCTGTTTTTCGCGCAAGGCGCCGCCTCGTACTATTTGTTCGGTCTTTTGAATGGAGGCGTATAAACTGATCGTAATATTTAGAAAAAAGGTCGTAATATCTCTGTCGTTTCATTCTGCCTGCTCCTGCTCCAATTCATGGTCAGGTATTTTTTGGAAGACAACCGAAGTGATTCGATTTCCTGTCATTTCCTTTACTTCAAAATAGCCGTCATCGAAGACCACATGGTCGCCATCTTCCGGTCTGCGTCCCAGCTGTGTAAGGATAAATCCCCCCACAGTCACATATTGAGGAGAGACAACAATGTGCGTGTCCATCATATCGTTAAAGTCTTCGATAGCAATACCCGGATCCACAACATATGTGTCTTCTGATATCTTGCTGATATCGGGTTTTGGGGTATCATATTCGTCTTCGATTTCTCCTACGATACTTTCCAGCAGGTCCTCCATGGTAATAAGGCCGGCTGTTCCACCAAATTCATCCAGCACAATGGCCATTTGAACCCGCTTCAGCATAAACTCCCTCAAAAGTTTTCCCTGGAGCTTGGTATCCGGAACAGCATATATTTCCCTTATCAACCATCCTGTCTCATTTAAGGTTCTTGAATGGGAGTTGTTCAGGTCTAATAGATCCTTGATAAAAACGACTCCTATGATGTTGTCAATGGTTTCATCATATACCGGAATGCGAGAGTGTTTCGAGGATCTAAAAATCTTAAGGAGTTCATCGTGTGTAATTTCTCGCGGCACCGCGACAATGTCAGGCCGGGGGGTCATGTCCGCGGCAACGGTTTTGTCGGTAAAATCGAAAATTTTATGAATCATACGGGTTTCATCTTTTTCCAGGACACCTTCTTGATATCCTTCATCAATAATCCCACGAATTTGATCCTCTGTCCGCGCAAAGTGGCTTGTGAACTTCGTATCTTTGACCCCAAGCAGTTGCAAAAGAACCTCTGAGGAACGATTCAGTATGGTAATACAAACCGATATTGACCGATAGAGACATTCGATAGGCCGCGCGACAAAAAGAGCTATCTTTTCTGAATTCTTGAACGCGTAGGACTTGGGCGCCAACTCTCCCATGACAATACTGAGGTAAGATATCAAGAGAAAAGAGATCGTAACGGAAACAGGATAAGCAAAAGCTTTTAACGATGAAACCGGCAAGGTTTCAATTATAGGAAAAAGAAACTCGGCAACAGTAATGGTGCCAACAGCGCCAAGGCCAAGAGATGCCATTGTAATTCCGACCTGAATTACTGAATAGAATTTCTCGGGATCTTTAAGGAGTCGCGCGACCGAACGGGCGCGTTTATCGCCTTTGCCGGCCATAAGAAGGACTTGTGTCTTGCTTATAGATGTGAGAGCAATTTCACCGGCAACAAAAAAAGCATGGACTAAGAAAAAAAATAATATGGAAATTATGTTTATCAGCATTTAACCGGGCAAGGGCCCAAATCAGATATTTTTTTCAGTTCAAGAATACTATTACCTATTACCGAAAATTGTCTTTATATTATATATAAATACCTTTTTGATGGTTTTCAAGCTGTTTTTGTTTTTAAGAATAAAGACTGTTGCATTAAAAACACACATGGTGTATTTAAAAGAACATTCTTGTATCCGGTATTGACAAAAAATTAAGAGTATTAGATGATAATATATAAACTATATTATTCGGAACGGAGCTTGTCCCAGCCTATGAGGCTGTCCGAGAATTTTGATCCTACTGCAAAAGAGTGAGAAACGGCCCAAATTTTCGGGCAGCCTCATAGTCGTTTTAAAATAAGCTTAATTTTTGTACTATGTTGCCGACTTTTGGTATATTACTTGCGTAAGCAACATTAAACTGAGACCTTTGCATAACTGCCATTTCCTCGTGATGCGGCGTCAGGCTTCAAAACCTTAATCCTCGAAATACTCAATGTATTCCTCCGGTTAAGGTTTTCACCTTCCTTGCCTGACAAAAAAAATGTCGCATTATGCAAAGGTCTCACTGCCTCAGAGGATTAAGAATATATTATGCGTACAATGCAACATACATTAAGCAATTCGGTTCACTGTAGCGGAATCGGGCTTCATTCAGGTAAAATGGTAAGTCTTACTATTCATCCGGCGCCCGTCAACCACGGAATTAAGTTTGCTCGTGTCGACATCTCTCACCGTCCCGTCATACATGCCCATTTTCGCCAGGTTATCGATACCAGCTTAGCCACCACAATCAGTAGCGACGGGGTCATCATATCCACGATAGAACACTTGATGGCGGCATTTACCGGTATGGAGATTGATAACGCCCTTGTGGAGGTCGACTCATTTGAAATTCCGATTATGGATGGCAGCGCTGAGCCATTCACACGTCTTTTTAAAAATGTGGGGTTTAGGGCACAAGAGAGCAAAAGATGCTTTTTCGTAATAAGAGAACCTATCGAGGTTGCGGAAGACGGCAAATCAGTGGGAATCTTTCCCTGTGATTCCTTCAAGATAACTTATACTATAGATTTTCCACATCCAATGTTAAAGGAACAGACACTTACCATCTCCGTAGAAAATGAGATATTTGAACAAGAGATCAGCCGCGCCAGAACTTTCGGATTTGCGCAGCAAGTAGATTTTTTGAAAAAAAACGGATTCGCCCTGGGTGGTTCTCTCGATAATGCAATAGTTATCGATCAGAGCAATAATATATTAAACAAGGACGGACTTCGTTACAGTGACGAATTCGTGCGTCACAAGATCTTAGATTTTCTTGGGGATCTTTCTCTGCTTGGCATGCCTATTATTGGTCATGTGATTGCCAACAAATCCGGTCACACGCTAAACCATGCTTTGCTGGAAAAGGTCATTACACAGACCCGTTGCTGGCAAACCAGCACCTGGCCGGAAGAAGACAAAGTTTCTATGGCGGCCGGTTAAAAATGGGTTATCCATTCAGAAACAAGACCATATCTTTTCTTACCTTTATTGTTCTGCTCCTGATTCCTTCGAACGGGATGGCCGGAAAAGCGGAACTATCCGACATTATAGTCACCAATACCCGGGACGACGTTCTCCTTTATTTCAACGCGAAAAAGTTTTTTAACAAGGATGTAAAAGAAGCCATCCTTAATGGTGTATCTACTAAATTAACATTTTTTGTATCATTGTACCGGGTTCGTAATTTTTGGCCGGATGAAAATTTGGCCGACCTGGAGATCCACCACACCATTAAGTATGATAGTTTGAAAAGCGAATTTACCATAATACGAGGCGAGTATGACAGTCCAATCGTAGTCAGGTCGTTTGTCGAGGCTCAAAAAATTATGGAAACTGTCGAAGATCTGGCTGTAATCCCATTAAAGGAGCTTTCCAGGGGATCTCGTTATCAGATCAGGCTGAAGGCCGAGCTTGCTGACGGCTCTCTTCCTTTTTACCTCCGTTATATACTCTTCTTTATTTCGTGGAACATTGAAACGGATTGGCACACCTCTGACTTTATCTACTAATCATGGCAAACCCTAATCCTATAGAAACAAAACGTCGCAAGCGCGAATTAATTATTATAGCAATTATCGCCATTCTTATACCTCTCATCAGTTACTTAGAATCAAAATTTCTCCATTTTGGCACCCTTCCTATCTCAAATACCGTTCTAATGTTCATCTTGATCAATATAAATATGCTCCTGCTTCTTCTCCTGATCTTTTTGGTTTTAAGAAACGTAGTTAAGCTCATTTATGAGAGAAAGCATAAGGTAATAGGGGCCAAGCTTCGCACTAAGTTAGTCGTTGCCTTTGTAGGAATGGCGCTCCTTCCCACTATCCTCCTTTTTCTTGTCTCCATACAGGTAATAACGGCAAGTGTCGATTTTTGGTTTAATGTCCCCGTTGAACAGTCGCTCAAGAATTCTCTCTCCGTTGGAAAGCAATTATACCAATACATAGCCTCAGACAATCAGTTTTATGGAAGGAAAATAGCAAAGGAAATCACCGCAAATAACTACCTAAGATCGCAAGATCTAAAACAACTAAAGGACTATCTTCAAACAGTACGGACCGCCTACAACATTCAAGCGGTTGAGATATATTCAGCCAGGTCGGAACCACTGGTCCTTGTGCACGGGCCTGAGTTAGACGGCGATTCTTTTGATACGATTTCCGCTGATCTGATACAAAGAGAACTTCAAGAAAAAGAATGCTCTACTATCACATCAAAAACACCCTCCGGGGAACTGATCAAAACACTCTGTTCTATTAACGCATCAAATGAAGGAGATGAAGTTGATGGAGTGGTTGTAGTAAGCACTCTACTCGCTGGAAACTTGACTGACCAGCTCTCATCCATTGCATTCGGTTTTGAGGAATATCAGCAACTTAAAATGCTAAGGCGGCCCATCCGCTTAAGCCATTTCATGACCCTTGCGATTATAACCCTCCTTATCATCTTCGGTGCAACATGGTTCGGCTTTTATCTTGCCAAGACAATAACGACACCCATTCAGGCATTGGCGGAAGGTACGCATCGGATTGCCGGTGGTGACTTGAACGTTACCATAGACAAAATCGCCGATGATGAAGTAGGAACGCTGGTGAACGCCTTCAATAAGATGACTCATGATTTAAGGATAGGCAAAGGGGACCTGGAGCGTTCCACACGCGAACTCCGTGAAGCCAATAGTGAAGCGGAACAGAAACGTCGTTATATGGAAACAGTTCTGGAAAATATATCGGCCGGCGTAATTTCTCTTAACGCAACAGGGTTGATTACAACCATAAACAAATCAGCGGAAAAATTGCTGGGGCTAAAATCTGAAGAGATTCTCAAAAAAAGCTATAGACGGGTATTAAAGCCGGACCTTCTGGCAGTTGCCGAGGAGATTCGTCAGTCAGTGGCAAGCGCTCCGGGGAATGCAATAGAAAGACCTTTGAGGATAAATCTAAATAATAGAATCCGCACACTCATGATACATGTTACTGCTCTCAAAGATGAATCGGGCCGTGACATGGGGCTGGTCCTGGTATTTGATGACCTGACTCAACTGGAACGCGCGCAAAGGATGGCAGCCTGGAGGGAGGTAGCGCGTCGCATCGCCCACGAAGTAAAAAACCCTCTTACCCCAATCAAGCTGTCTGCTCAGAGAATACGAAGGAAATACGGTCAGTTGTTTCAAAACGACGCCGCGGTCTTTGACGAGTGCACTCAAACCATTATAACTCAGGTCGATCAGATACGAAACCTTGTTAATGAATTTTCCACGTTTGCCCGTATGCCGAACGTTAATCCCCGGCCGAACAGTCTCCCCGAAACAATACAAGACACATTAATCCTTTACCGAGAAGGACATCCACATATTGCTTTTAAAACCGACATCGGTCCGGACATTCCTATCCTCAACTTAGACAAAGAACAGATGAAGCGTGTTTTGATCAATCTGTTCGATAATGCAATCGCGGCGATCCACGGTAAAGGAACCATCAGCATTATTGTCTCCTTTGATCCCATATTGAAAATAGTACGCATGGAAGTGGCCGACACCGGATCCGGAATATCCCCTGAAGACAAGCTGAGGCTTTTTGAACCTTATTTTTCGACCAAAAAATCCGGTATGGGACTCGGACTTTCTATTGTTAGCTCGATCATTACAGATCATAAGGGATTTATTCGGGTGCGGGACAATGATCCTGTGGGAACGATATTTGTCATAGAACTGCCGGTATGATAGGTGTTTCCATTTGATACAGATGAATACAGTTACGAGTTACGGGTTGCGTGTTACGAGTTGCGGGTTTCTTTCACGTCTGTCGATGCGTAGTGTAATAAATCTTGTTATCTTATTACCTAATCCATTACAATTTCTTGTTGTTTTCTCTTTTTGACTCGTAACCCGTAACTCGCAACTCGCAACTAATTGGTAAAGGAGAAGCTTATTTATGTTTCCAACTGTTCTGATCGTAGACGACGAGCCTTCCATTTTGCAGTCTTTAAGTGGTATTCTTTCTGATGAAGGATTTGAAGCCCTTACTGCCGATAATGGATATGAAGCCCTCAAGATGATCGAAGAAATGTCGCCGGATCTGGTCTTGCTGGATATCTGGATGCCGGGAATCGATGGAATAGAAACCCTAAAAGAGATCAAAAGAACCAATCCGTTTCTCCAGGTAATCATTATTTCAGGACATGGAAGTGTTGAAACGGCAGTCAAGGCAACCAAGCTGGGGGCCTATGATTTCATTGAAAAGCCTCTTTCCATAGATAAAGTCATAGTTGCCATTAACAATGCTCTAAATTTTCGGCGTCTTGAAGAAGAAAATCGGCTTTTAAAACGAAGGGCTCTCGGAAAAAGTCGGATTACAGGGGAAAGTCCGGCGATAAAGGCGTTAAAGCAACAAATAGCGGTCGTCGCTCCGACCAACGTATGGGTTCTGATTACCGGAGAAAACGGGACAGGCAAGGAATTGGTAGCACGCACCGTACATCAAATGAGCAATCGAACAGAATACCCGCTTGTAGAGGTCAACTGTGCCGCAATTCCGGAGGAGCTGATTGAAAGCGAACTGTTTGGTCATGAGAAAGGCGCTTTTACCAGCGCAGACAGCAAAAAACGAGGAAAGTTTGAATTAGCAGACGGTGGGACCATCTTCCTGGATGAAATCGGAGACATGAGCCTAAAGACACAGGCAAAAATTTTGCGGATCTTGCAGGAGCAAAAATTCGAGCGGGTTGGAGGAACCCGAACGCTTAAGATAGATGTCCGCGTGATTGCAGCCAGCAATAAAAATCTCGAAGAAGAGATCGAAAAAGGAAGTTTTCGTGAGGATCTCTATTTCCGGCTGAATGTGGTGCCGATCGAGGTCCCAGCTCTCAGGGACCGTACAGAGGACATTCCTCTTCTTGTAGAAGAATTTTTAAAGGAGTTCTCTAAAAACGACAAATTAGAATCCAAAGAGATGACACCTGAAGCAATTCGCTTGTTGCAGGATTATCATTGGCCTGGAAATGTTCGGGAGCTGAAAAATCTTCTCGATAGATTAATAATAATGACTTCCGAAAAAATCATCGATGTTAAAGACATCCCTGAACCGTATACGCATACAAAAACCGCAAGGGAAGATTCCTCGCTTTTTATGTCCGTATCACTGAAAGAAGCCAAAAAAGACTTTGAAAAGGCATATTTAGTACAGAAGCTTAGGGAAAATCAGGGGAATATTTCTCAGAC
>JAUWMN010000141.1 GCA_030613165.1 Desulfobacterales bacterium | reverse complement strand
CCCAACTTTTAATTCTTGAACTTGATCGCGTTCCTCATAGTTAATAGAGTCGAAAGGACAGGCCTCCTTGCAGGCGTTGCATTCTTCTCCCCGAAAACGTAGACAGCGTTCTTTATCTATGACTGCCGCATGTGGCAGGGCGCCGGCATAAGGAATGTAGATGGCCCCTCGCTCATCAAGCCCCTCATTGTATTCGTTTTTTACCTTAACAGGACAAACCTCCAGACACGCTCCACAGCCAATACAGGTCTCGATATCTACAAACCTTGCTTTTTTGTTGATTTTAACCGCGAAATTACCATAAAAACCGAGCGCCTCTCGAACCTCGGCAAGTGTAAGAAGTTCTATACGCTCATTGTGTAAAATTTCATCTAATCCTGGATTAAGTACACAAGAAGAGCACTCCAGAGTTGGAAATACCGCTTCATACCGGGCTGCTTTGCCTCCAATGGCCGGCAACTTTTCAACCAGATAAACTTTTCTATTTTTTTGCGCGAGTGTCAGCGCGGCGCTTATCCCGGCTATGCCGGCCCCTACAACAAGAACATCCGGCAGGCATTCTATCTCTTTGATCTCCAACGGTTCGTGATAAACTACTCTCTTGACCGCTGCGGCAATCATTGCCTTTGCCTTGTCCGTGGCAAGGGTCTTGTCCTTAATGACCCACGCGCATTGCTCTCTAATGTTGGCGATCTGTAAAAGAAAGGGGTTTAAGCCCGCCTTACTTGCAACCTCCTTAAAAGTATTTTCATGTTCTTTTGGTGAGCAGGCAGCGATCACCACCCTGGTCAGGTTGTGTTCTGTAATCTCTTTTCCAACAAGCTCTTTGCCCTCTTGCGAACACAAAAGCCTAAAAGACTTAGCCAGAACCACATTTTCAAGGCCTTGGACGAACTTCACCACCTCATTCAGGTCCATGGCCTCTTTTATGTTGGGGCCACATTCACATACATAAACGCCTATTCTTTCAGCCATTCCGTATTCCTAAATCCGTATTCAATATCGACGGTATCGTAAAAAGAAGTTTAAAGTGCCTAAAGTTTGCAGTGCCTAAAGTAACTCAAGTGCCTAAAGTTTAAAGTGCACTAAAGTGCCTAAAGTTAAGGTAGTGTGTCATTTTTATATGGTTTTCCGTTAAATAGAGCAAGCAATTCGTTGCATTGATCATGGTCGGCTTTTTACTTCTATATATTTGACTGCGCCAAAGGCGCACTCCTTAACTTTAGGCACTTTAAACTTCAAACTTTAAACTTCTTTCTCCCTAAACCTCACCACAAACCTACTCCCTTCCCCTTCCTCGCTCTCGACCAAAATATCCGCCCCGTTTGCCTTGGCCAGACTCTTCGAAACCGAAAGCCCCAGGCCTATTCCTTTGGCCTTGGTAGTAAAGAGGGGTTCGAATATCTTCTCCAGGTTCTCTTTGGGGATACCGCAGCCATTGTCGGCAAAGATGACCTCCGTGGCCTCTTTTGTTGCCCTTGTGGATATCTTTAGGGTTCCGTCTTCACCCATAGCATGCACGGCATTTTCGATCAGGTTCAGAAATATCTGGCCCACCTGGATGGGATCGATGGAGACAGTGGACATGCTCTTGGCAAGGTCTGTGTTTAGCATGATATTTTCCGGTATTGAGGATTTCGATACGGTTTCTGCAACTAACCCGTTAATGTCCGTATCCTGAAGCAGGGGTTCCTTAATTCGCGCGAAATCCAAAAGGTCTACTATGATTCTGTTGGCGGTATCTATCTCCCTGTTCATTATTTTAATATTATCTTTAATCGCTTCATCTTCAATCGCCTTTATCTTCATATTGAGGAAGTAGCAAGCATTCTTTATTACACCCAGAGGATTGCGAAGTTCATGGGCAACACCACTTGACAACTGGCCCAGGACGGCAAGCTTTTCCTTACGAATCAGGGCCTCATGCGCCTCTTTAAGCTCCTGTGTTCTTCCTTCAACCTTTTGTTCTAAATCATTTCGTGCATCTTCTAAAGCAGCGGCATATTTCTTTAGCTCTTCTTCAGTCCTGCCAAGCCGGATCAAGGCGAAGACTAAGCCGAAAATAATGGCGCCGAGGAGGAGCGCCAATCCACTGAGGGTGTACATAAGTCTCACGGTTTCTTGAGCGAGCTTTGATGCTGTGGTCGCAATCCCTACGGACCAGCGCTGGTTTTCCAGGGATATCGCATAAATGGCGGTCATACGTTCCCCGATCACACTATGCGCTATAGTTTTGCCTTTTGTTTTTTTCAGAAGACGATTCGCCTCGGTCAGATCGGAAGACTCGGGAAGTTCCGACAGAAACTTGCCTCGCAATTCGACCTCGCGGTGAAGAAGAATGCGACCGTCTTCCTGTAATATGAATCCATGTCCTGAATCAGGTTCGACAATTGCCATCGAGTATTGATTAAGAAGCGGCTCCCCCTTTAGGACGAACAGAATGCTTCCTTTAAGTGCCCCCTTCGAATAAACGCCGGTGCACAGGACAAAACCAATATCGAGGGGGTCCTCAAAAATCTTAGAGGGAGCCTCAGAACGGCCGGATAAATCCGACAGGACAATCGCCTCTGACAAATAGATTCTATTTGATGTGTGTTGGATGTTCTTAAAACATTCGGATTCCCAAAAATTCACTCGCACTAAGGCTGGATTTGTGTTGGCAACCGCGTTTCCGTTTGCATCCAAGATCAGAATCGCCGGAATGGCGTCCGGACGAAGGCCCTTTACAAAATCGAGGTACCTGTAGAGTTCTTCATCCACCTTCATGTTGGTGTTTGCAAGGTACCTTTCAATTCTGAAAAGATCTGAACGCAAGGATCTAAAATAGAACTGCAACTGTTCCGAGCCGGACTTGACTTGCTCTTCGAGTGCGCGCAGGGTGGATTCTCGGTTTAATTTTACATAATTGAGGGTAAGACTCAAAATGGCTATGGTGAAAACGAAGAAGATGAGTATCCCCAAAAAAATCAAGGGGTATTTTTTCTTAACAAGAGCGTTCCATTTCATCGTATGTAGTTCCGTTTTAAGTTTAAAGTGCCTAAAGTTCAGGAGTGCGCCTTCGGCGCAGTCAATCGATAGAAATGGATAATAGAGAGTACTCAAAAGAGCCGGAAAAAACCATATGAAAATTGGTAGCATACCTTAACTTTAGGCACTTTACACTTCAAACTTTACACCTCATCTTGCTTTAGGTTAATCTTGAATAACAGAATAAAAATCGCCGGTTGATATGTTCTCATTCGTAATTACCCACGGCTTTACCAAATATTCTTTCCATTCCGGCAGATCGCCGGTTTTTAAGTAGTGCACAAGCTTTTCCAGAGCGATCTCTGCCTGACTGATAGGATACTGGATTGTAGCATCCAATCGGCCCTTACGTATGGCTATCAGGGCTTTCGGAATCGCGTCGGTTCCGATGGTCAAAATTTTTTCCGGGCTTATGTCCGAGTTTTCCATTGCCTCTATAGCCCCCAGAATCATGTCGTCATTCTGAGAGTATACAGCGTCAAAATTGGCCACCGTGGCCAATGCTTCTTCCATGACCCTATAACCCCCTTCACGGAAGAACCCCCCGCTTTTTTGAAATACGACCTTCATATTAGGATATTTTTTGATTTCGTCATCAAAACCCTTTGAGCGATTGATGGCAGGTGAGGAGCCGACAGCGCCTTCTAAGACTATAATTTCGCCTGCACCGTTCAACCTATCAGCAAGGAACCGACATGCAAGACGGCCTGCCTCTACGTCATCTGAACCTACAAAGAAAAGATACGGCGTTCCATGCGCGGATCGGTCAAAGGCAACCACGGGAACTCCTTTTCGCGAAGCCAGGTTAAGCGCGGGAATCAGCCCTTTTACGTCTACGGGGTCAGTAATGATTGCATCCACCTTTCGTTTGATTAGGTCCTCGATATTGGTCGCTTGTCTGGTGACATCATTGTTCGCATCATAGGTGATCAACTTGATGCCCAACTCGGTAGCCTTTTTATGAATGGCATGGTAAGCAAACTTCATCCATGTCATCTCCACATTCATTGCGGCAAATCCTATAGTAAGCTTACGATTTTGTCCTCCAGCCTGAGAACAGGCGTAACTAAGACCGACGAGTATCAGAAGCGCTGTTACCATTAGTCGAATGAATTTAGATCGTATCATTGTATTGCCTATGTCGGTGATGGTTCCCACAAAGATAATTAGCCGCAGACCCACGCAGACTATCGCAGACAAATAGTCCCGCCCAAGGCGGAACTATTAACGGTCAGGCCCTTCGGGCAAATTGAAAACCATTTATTATAGTAATATTCATAGCTTCTTTCACGAAGTGCATGCATTTTTTGTTCAGCCAAGTCGGCCGAACAGAATGTCTGCGGCTGTCTGCGTGAGTCTGCGGCTAATTTGCTTTTTTCCTCAATTCCCAAATCTCACCGCAAACCGACTTCCTTTCCCTGCCTCGCTCTCCACCACAATATTAGCCCCGTTTGCTTTGGCCAGACTCTTTGAAACCGAGAGCCCTAAACCTATTCCTCTTGTTTTGGTGGTGAAGAGGGGCTCGAATATTTTCTCCAGATCGCTTTCAGGAATACCGCAACCCTCGTCGGCAAAGACGGCTTCTGTGGCGCCATCTATCACCCTTGTGGATATCTTAAGTGTCCCGTCTTCTTCCATGGCCTGCCCGGCATTTTCGATCAGGTTGAGAAATACCTGGCTTACCTGAAGCGGATCGATGGAAACAGGGGATATATCATCGGAAAAATTTGTGATCACTTTGAAGTGTTCGGCTATCAAGGACCTGGATAGAGTATCCGTGATCAGTTGATTGATGTCTACCTCCCGGCGTTCCGGCTCCTTGATCCGCGCGAAATCGAGGAGGTCTGAGATGATCTTGCCGGCGATATTTGTCTCTTTGTTGATTATATCTATACTCTCTTTAACCGCGTCATCTTCGATGGTCTTTATCTTCATATTGAGAAAGTAACCTGCATTCTTTATTACCCCGAGGGGATTGCGGAGTTCATGGCCGACGCTGCCTGCCAATTGTCCCAGGGCGGCAAGCTTTTCATTGCGAACCAGCGCCTCTTGGGCCTCTTTCAGTTCCTTTGTTCTCTCCTCAACTTTTTGTTCTAAATTGTCCCGTGCTTCTTCTAAAGCAACGGCATATTTTGCCAGCTCATCCTTACTGTTCCGTAGCGCTTCCGCTCCATTCGCAAGCTGCTTCAGATACTTGGCCTCTGTTTCAAGCTCGGTTTTCCTCTTCCGGATTTTGAAAAAAGCGACTCCGCCGGTTACAAACAGCAATATAACAAGCCCTGCAAGCCCGAATGTATTCCTTGCGTGTCTGTTAATCGGGCCTGCAATTTCGGAATATGGCATGTTCACAGAGATTGACCATAGGCTCTTTCCTATATGAACAGGAGCATGCCC
>JAUWMN010000150.1 GCA_030613165.1 Desulfobacterales bacterium | reverse complement strand
GGACAAGGACGCTTTTGAAGATAACGACAGCATGGCTAAATCCAACCAAGACTATCTACGGCAAATCTTTGTTAATCCCGAACGGTCTTCCGCAAAACGGTTTGTAATTAAGAAGATTGACGGCACAAAGAAAAGGCCTGTAAAGATTCAAATAGAAGACCTTCTGCGCTACAGGTGGTTTTCATGCACTGAATCGAATTATGGATGGGAATGGAAGTTTTTGCCCGAGAGGAAATTAAAGTCCATTGCCTATGTTCGTTATATGGATGAAGACCCCGCAAATTACGGAGCCTATAAATGTGCAGCGAACGTGATAACGGTGAGACTTGAGGGTAGGTCTTGTCAATATAAACCATACTACATCAACAAGTGGATCCCCCTTGTACTTTACCCGATTAAGACCGGTCAAGACAGAAGCTACTGGTGGGGGAATTTTTTTATACCGATAGAAGATTGATCCCTCAATTTCTCAATCCCCTAATTTCTTATTATCTGTCTGTGTTGTCTTGGCCGGATCTCCGATCCGGCATGACTTTTTCAGTCAGGTGGAAATGCCCAGCTTCGGCAAGATATATAGCTGAAGCGCCAGCCACACAGCGATAATAGCCACAACAAACAGAAAACTTCTCATGGTTCCCCTTTATTCTCTTGTTTGACCACGTCTCTATAAGATTCCCATATTAGGCACTGTGTTCTGTATTTACAGTATACATTTGGACTCTTGCACTCCACCCCGTTTTGGAAACATTCAAGACAATAGCCTATATCAAACTGGTCACATGTTACAAAAATATCTCTGTCTCTATGAAATGAGCAGGTCATGATTCCACATATTATAGATTCAAGAAAAAGATTTTGGACGCGGATGAACGCTGATTTTCAGGATTTTTTTTAATCTGCGGCTATCTGCGTAAGTCCTTTTTCGGCCGCATCCTGCTCCGCCTCTTTTTTACTTTTTCCAGTTCCCTCTGTTGATATATCCGAACCAACGGTCATCCGAACCGTAAAGGTCTTATCGTGTGATGGTCCGTCTTCACTTATGACTTCATAGCACGGTATCATTTTAAAACGAAATTGGGCGCGCTCCTGCAATCTGCTTTTAAAATCTTTTTTTATCAGCTTTAGGGCCAGGGAATTCACTCGCTCGGCAAAAAGGGTTTCTATCACCCTTGAGACGGAATCTATCCCGCCGTCGAGATATATGGCCGCAAGGACTGCTTCAAGGGTATCGGCCAAAATAGATTTTTTTTCATAGCCGTGGGCCAGAGTCTCCCCTTTTCCAAGCATCAAATATGATCCCAGGGAAAGGTCTTGGGCGACATCCGCCAACTGAGTCTCATTAACGATGGCAGCGCGCATTTTCGACAGATCCCCTTCATTCATTTCAGGAAAACGTATCATCAAGAGATGGCTTATAATCAGGCCTAAAACGGAATCGCCTAAAAACTCCAGTCGCTCATTGTTTGTGAGCGAGAAGTCGTTTTGTTCATTAACAAAAGAGCTGTGTCTCAAGGCTTCTTGTATAAACTCTATGTTCTTAAATGTGTATTTAAGACTAAGTTCAAGAGGGGCAATGTCTGTAACGCTCATAAGTACTGTCCTATAATTTGAGAGCTTTGAAAAACTGCCGGTTTCGTAAAAAGTCCCCAGACACCCTTGCCGTCATTCCCGCGAAGCTGGTCCTCGACCCGATCGGGGAGCGGGAATCCAGTAATATCAGCTGGTTCTGGACTCCCGCCTGCGCGGGAGTGACAGAAGTTCGACTTTTTACGACGCCATCATAGCTAAGCATTTGGTAAAACTTATGAAATAACGGACAGCCCCTGAGGAGGCTGTCCGAGAATTGTGTCCGTAACGAAAAAGAGTGAGAACGAGACAAAATTTTCGCAAATTTGAGGAGAATAGCAGGCCTATTTGACGAAAACTTGCGGGAATTTGGGCCGTTTCTCACGCTTTTGCAGTAGGATCAGAATTTTCGGACAGCCTCCTATAAGACAGATCAGGGGTTCCAGAAAACAAAAAGGGCATCCCTCATACTTCGATGGAATACCCTTTTTTAACTCAGAAATATTGATCTAAACTACAGTGACATTTACTGCGGCAGGACCTTTTTGGCCCTGCTCTATGTCAAAGGTAACTTTGTCGCCTTCATCAAGAGACTTGAAACCGGTCGAATTAATTCCTGAATGATGAACAAATACATCCGGACCCTCTTCCTGCTCAATAAAGCCAAAGCCTTTGCTGCTATTAAACCATTTTACAGTTCCATTAGCCATGGGTGACATACTCCTTTCAAAAAATTTTCATAGTCCCGGATCTAAGGATGCCACTTTGACAAATGGGTCTTTCCTTGAAAACGAAACCGGCCCGCCAATTAAGGGCGCTCCATTAATGATTGTTTGAACAATAACATATTTTTGGAAAAAAAACAATTTAATTATGCACTCCGATTAATCCCGCTGTAAGCGTCCCGCTATAAGCGGGATTGACTGGCAAAAAATACGGGCAAAACGAGAAGCCTGTTCTGCTACCGGGAGGCCCGGGAACTGGGTGTAATCAGTTGTTATTTTAATATATAACGCCCTTTAGTTTTCCAGTTTACAGGTGAATGTTGTTATGGTAAGCGTTTATTATGCCGAGGAAGTCGAGGATAGATGCACCTGGTGCTCTGCATCACATTATCGCCCGGGGAATCTAACGTTCTAAGATTTTCAGGGACAACACTGACCGAAACAACTTTTTGGATCGGCTTGGTGGGATTGTTAAGGAAAGCAACAGGATGGAACTTATGAAGAATAGGACGCTTTCTTTTGGAGAAGGGTTGTTTGAAACGTTTCGGGTCTACCCGGGACGAAAGATATGTTTTGTGGAGGAACACCTGGAACGAATGGCGTCGGGATGTCGGTTTTTTGACATCCCCTTTTCGCGGGAGGAGGCAAAAAAGGCGCTTTTTTCTTCGCTTAATACAATCCCGGAAGACAAAGACTTTCGTCTCAGGTTGAATCTAAATACATACGGCTCGGATACCGTGGAAAAAGTCGATTTTTCCACTGAATGGCAGCCCCTTCCCGATATGTCAGGATGGAAGAAAGAAGGTGTAAAGATCGGCCTTGCAGCCTTCAGAAGGTTTTCCGGGTCTCCTTTGGTACGGTTTAAGACAACTTCTTATCTTGAAAATATTGCTGCCTTGAGACAGGCAAGGAGCCGGGGATTTTTTGACGCTATTTTTGCCAATGAAAGAGATGAGATTACCGAGGGGAGCATATCGAATATTTTTTTTATAGAAAAAAAACAACTAATCACTCCACCTGTAGAGGCAGGTCTCTTGCCGGGAATTACTCGAAAGAAGGTAATGGAACTTGCTCGTTCATCCGGTATATCAATCGAGGAGAGACGGATTCTCCTTGCTGAGTTAGATCGCTTTGGAAGCGCCTTTGTAACCAATTCGGTTATAGAGATCCTACCCGTTATAAGGATAGGAGGTGGCCAGTATAAACCTTCCAGGTTGGTCTCCGTCCTTCAGGAAAAATATAATAGACTCATAGAACGTTCCTGCTAAAGATCAGATTACAAACGGCACACTTGTTGCATCTTTCGCCAAGGCATATAGCAGAGAACACGGAGCATAGAGCGGAGAGTACCTTTGAAAGAACAGAAAAATTCCCCCCTTCCCTTTTTTTCTGCTTTCTACTCTACGCTCTTAGCTCCTTGCTCTATGCTCTCTGCTCTTCGAAAAGCAACAAAATCACCATATTATAGGCATTACGAAAGATTACTATGCACAGAGTCTTGACAACTTGCTGTTTTTGCGCTTGCGGGTGCAATCTGTACCTTGAGGTAGAAAACGGAAAGATCGTTGGGGTGATCCCCAGCAGAGAACATCCTATTGCCCGGGGAAATCTGTGTGTCAAGGGGTGGAACTGCTTTGAGTTTGTTCATCACAAGGATCGCCTGAGCTATCCACTGATTCGAAAAAACGGACGACTTGTGGAGGCCGATTGGACAGAGGCGCTCGACTTGGTTGCGCGAAGATTGTCCGAGATCAGAGACAGGCATGGAGCAGAATCATTAGGGGTCCTCACTTCCGCCAAGTGCACCAATGAGGAGAACTATCTCCTGATGAAGTTTGCCAGGGCCGTGCTGAAGACCAACAATGTGGACCACTGTGCCAGGCTGTGCCATTCCCCGAGTGTAGTCGGATTGAACAATGCCTTTGGCTCCGGCGCCATGACCAACTCCATAGCCGAGCTTGCCGGAGCCGAAGTCATCCTGGTTACCGGATCGAACACCACTGAACAGCACCCCCAGATAGCCCGATTTATCTTTGACGCCTTGCAACGAGGGGCCAAGCTGATTGTTGTGGACCCGCGTCAAATTTCATTGAGCAAAGTCGCCCACGTCTATCTTCAGCCGCGCTTGGGTACCGATGTAATATGGCTTAATGGTATGATGAAGATCATCATGGAAGAAAGTCTTCATGATGACTCTTTTGTTGGGATGCGTACGGAGAATTCGCGGGCTTTCACCAAGCACCTTGAAGAATTTGAGATCGATCAGGTAGAATCGATCTGTGGAATTCCTCTGGAAGGACTTCGCCGGGCGGCACGGATGTATGCCTCTGTCAAGCGGGCTGTGATCATTTACTCTATGGGAATTACGCAGCATGTTTCAGGGACGGACAATGTGCAGTCCATTGCCAACTTAGCCATGCTTAAAGGGCACGTGGAACAAGAATTCACAGGTGTTGGACCTCTGCGGGGGCAAAACAATGTTCAAGGGGCCTGTGACATGGGCGCTTTGCCTAATACATTATCAGGCTACCAGAATGTTGCGGATGCAAGCGTGAAGAAGAAGTTTGAAAGGGTCTGGAAGTGTGAGTTGCCCGTGGCGCCGGGAATGACCGGAACCGACATGGTACATGGCGCACTTGACAAAAAGATTCGGGCGATGTTCATCATGGGAGAAAACCCAGTCCTGAGCCATCCTGATGTTAAGACAACTTGCGGCGCTATAGAGGAATTAGATTTTTTGGCAGTGTCGGACATTTTTCTTACAGAGACTGCGAAATTCGCGGATGTGGTCTTGCCCGCGGCTTCGTTTGCTGAAAAAGACGGCACCTTTACCAGTACTGAACGCCGTGTCCAGAGAGTTCGGCAGGCGGTTCCGCCTATTGGTAGTTGCAAGC
>JAUWMN010000266.1 GCA_030613165.1 Desulfobacterales bacterium | reverse complement strand
ACCTTTAATTGGACTTCTTTTCTCTTTGTGCCGTCCTCGCAAAATATCTTCAGTGAAACGGGACACTGCTGTTTGCTTTCATTGAGCATCACAATTTCGAAACAATCTCCCCTGTCATAGAGGTATTTGAAGGGATAATCATCCCTTTCAGCAAGGAGTGTCGCCCGATACACTTCATCAAATGTTAAGGGAATCTGCTTAAAACATAGATCCAGATACTCCTTGTTGATGTCTACGTCGAGCTTTATCGCAAATTCCTCTAATTTTTCTCGGCCGCAATTGATAGTTCTATAGAGCCTCCCTGCTGAGATGTGTTGGTATTCTTGATCGATATAGTTAATAAGAGACTGACCGAATCCTTCTTTCCAGCCGGAAGCCGCCCTATTCTTCCGGCTTTGATAATTTTTCAACCTTTCATAATTTATAATAGCCCTCTTCATCCCTCGAAAGATAGATGAACCCCTGTTGGTGTAGTCAAGATCGCGTAATATAATCATTCTGTATCGATATATTACAGCATCCTCTAAGAGTTTGATATCCGACGGGGTTAGTGTCAGTTTTGGCCCATCTGCTTGTTCGGTAAGATAGGACACGCTTTCATGAAAAGCGACTTCCGGTATCTCGCCGGAGTTTTCAATCAACTCCGCTTCGTATTGCAAATAGTCTTCTTTAGAATCTGTATTTGTCATTTTAAATCATTTTACGGGCAGATAGGCGCTATATATCAAGTTTTACTTGAAATCGCCAAACTCAAATACTTCCCTATCTCCCCAGAGTATTCTATTACGTCTATTTCGTCCTGGATATAGCTTTTTTTAGATTCGATATCATCCACTTAACACCTTTTCGCGAACGGCGATGCCCAGATGTAAGTCCTTTGTTCGCTATTGCCAGGCTCAGGTACTGCTCCTCTTCTACGAACATCAAGCGTTTCTCCACCATCATGGCACAAAACGACCGGAGCTGACGCTCCTTTAACTGGGGAAACCGTTCAAGGATCTTTGGAAGTGATTGCCGTGTGCGGCAGAAGAGATAGACCTTGCGGGAAACGCCGGTGAGGCGATGGGTCAGGCTTTCCGCGTTGTATCGTCGTTGGCGGATGATCAAGAAGTCTTTGCCGTCTTCATACGTTAAAATGGGACGGCACAAAGGCCCTTTTAGTAGCTCGGAATATGATTTTTTCCATTCGTCGACCCTGGTCATCACCGGCTTCCATAACCCCTTCTGCTCCTGGAGTTTGCCTCGATATCCCTGCACCATAAAACGGGTATTCTTGTGAATTTCCGGCGGAAACAGGATTCTGTAATTCGGATGGTTGAATACGGCGTTGACAGCGAACTTTTGAGGATTCTTCCATACAGGGCTCTCAAACCCGAGCCAAAAACGAGACGTTTTGAGAGGATAGTAAGGAAGGACAAAATCGAGTGCCCGGAGTGTTTCGTCCACGTCTTGTTCGTCACTACCCGGAAAGTAGAGGATGAGGTTTGAGATGTTGGCAATCCCCAATTCCTCGCAGTGTTTCATGACTTCTATATTTTCGATTGCAGTAGTACCTTTGTGCATCTTGTTTAAAAGACTCGTGCTCAGCGCCTCAATACCGATCTGGACCTCGCGCATGCCTGCATCGCGCATGGTCTCAAGCGTTGAAAACGGCGTGGATGCTCTGATCTCTCCAAACAGGGTAAGATCTTTGCCAAGTGCTTGCAGGCTCTTAAAGGCTTTGCCCGATTTCTTCACCGGAAGGAGGTTGTCCATAAAGGCAAGGGAAAGGACCTGGTGTCGCGAGATTAATTGATCTATTTCAGATACGACCTTTTCCTCTGATTTTGATCGGTACCCATCCCACTGGAGATTGAGGTTGCAAAACGCACACCCGCCCTTGCGGTTCCACCAGCATCCTCTGGAGATTTCCATAGGAAGTGTGGGAAAGAAAATCTTGTTCGGAGGGAATGTTTTCAGCAACGCGAAATAGTCGTCATAATCAGGTATAGGCAATTCGTCCAGATTGGCAATCTGATGGTGAGCACCGGGCATTGAATCATCGTCTTTCGTGTGTTGTGACACAAGACCGGGGATAGCAATGGTCCGCATGTCGGCATTGGCTTGCATGGAGCGAACAAGTTCGTAGAGCGGGGGCTCCCCTTCCCCGTCAACCACAAAATCGATCTCCTTGAACGTTTGGAGAATGTCTCGCCCTAATTCGCCGGCACACGCTGAGCCACCGATTACAATCGGTATCTCAGGAAACCGCTCTTTAATACCCCGAATCAAATAGAGGCTGGAGGTGAGTTGGCATAGACAAACAGAAATGCCGATAAGACCGTAGCTGCTCCAGTCTATGGTATCGAGCAGGGTGTTTGAGGTTTTCCGTAACTGAGACAGCAATGCATCACAATCAGTCTGTTTAAGGATCGGTTTTTTGCTCCCTTTGCGGCGCAAAAATGTCTTAATTCGTGCGGAGCGTTCCGGAAAGAGGAGCGCCGCATAGAGTGATTCCGCAACCCATGTCTTTTCAGAAATCGCCTGATAGCGCTCGTATCCGATTGACTCTGCAATCCGGAGATAAAGATGCAGTGCGTCGACTTTGAGCTCAGGGATTTTGTCTTGGAGAAATGCCTTCAAAGAGCCAAGCTGAATGGAGGGGCGGTTGTAGAAAGGCCAAGGCGCTGATATGAGAGCTATTTTTCTCATAACTTCAATTCGACTTTCTCAAGGCTTCGACTTACCGTATCCACCATATAAAACGTAGGAGCACCATCCTTTCCCATAATCTCTCCCGGATTTAAGAAATCGGTATCTCCGACTTTTCTGTGATCAACCTCATGAGTATGACCATAACAAACCAGGTCATATTTACCGCTTAGCGCGATCCCTTCCGCAACTTCTTTATAGTGGGTAAAAGCAATGCCGTACCCTCCAAAGTCGACATGCCCGACAGGATCATACAGGGTAATATTGGACAGCTCCGTAAGAGAAAGTTTTGTCAAAAGATACCGATCCCCATCGTTGTTTCCAAAAACGCCGTGGACAGGG
>JAUWMN010000285.1 GCA_030613165.1 Desulfobacterales bacterium | reverse complement strand
TTCCTTGACAACAGTGGTGATGCCGCCTACCGTAGTTTTTGTAATCGTTGTAGTCTCTTTTCCGGTGGGATCATCTACTACCTGTAATAGATAATATTTATCTTCCTTGGGCTGAATCTTAAGGGAAAGATAGGATTTTACATCGTCGCTGTCAAAAAGGTATTCTCCCCGATAGCCTACAAACGTTTTAAACCTGCCTTCTTTTTGTATGTAATCATTAATGCTGGTCAGCGTTTCATTCAGTCTTTCCACGGTTTCATCTTCATTGACCAGTTTTCCGACAGACCCTTGACCTGTGTAGTCTTTATTATAAATATCTTTTAGCGAGCCCAGGGAATCATTCAGGCTTTCAATCGTCTCATCTTCATTGACCAGTTTTCCGATAGTCCCTTGACCTTTGTTGATCTTGGCGATAACCTCTTCTAAGTTGATAGAAGTTTCTCTAACACTGGCTACTATTTCATTGAGATATTCCCTGTTGGTGGAACTTACTTCTCTGAGATCTTTGGAGAATTGGGCCAAATTGGTGATCATCTCATTGACCTTCTCATTGTTGTCTTTAACGGTATGGCTCAGTGTTTCCGTGAGTTCCCGCAGATTATCCACAATAATCTGGAGAGCCCTCTTCCCTTTTTCTCCACCAATAGCCCCCGCAAGGGAGTGACTCACCTTTTTTACATCTCCTCCTATTTCAGAGAGCTGGTGTAACAGTCTATCTATACCAGCGGCAGAGGTCGCCCGAACGATCTGGTCTCCGTCTTTCAACATAGGCTCTTTTTGGTCGCCCAATATGAGCTCTACATATTTGTCTCCCAGCATCCCCCTGGTCCGAATAGCGACTTCCACGTCTTTGCCTAATTCTATACCATGTTTAATAAGGAGGGTAACCTTTGCCTTGCCCTTATCGAGTGTTATAGCCTTTACGCTTCCTGCTTCAACGCCCGCAATCTGTACCGCCGCGTCCTTGGCAAGCCCCGCGGCAGAATCGAAATAGACATATAATTCGTAGCCCTTCTTGCCAAGTTCAAATTTGCCGACACGCATAGACATGTAGGCCAATGTCATTAGACCGATAAAGACGAAAATTCCTACTTTGGCCTCAGGGCTTAGTTTGGCCATTCTTAGACAACCTCAACCGGACCTTGGGACGTCCCATGGATAAATTGTTGTACAATTGCATTGTCAGAAGCTCTAAGCTTGTCGGGCGTGCCGACTTCGATAATTTTTCCGTTGTAAAGCATAGCAATCTTGTGGGCGATCCTGAACGTTCCTTTTATATCATGGCTGATTACCACACACGTTGCGCCGGTTTGTTTCTGAGTTTCCATGAGCAACGTATCTATGTCGCCAGCCATGATAGGGTCCAAACCAGTAGTTGGTTCGTCGAACAGAATAATCTTCGGATCTAAGGCGAGCGCGCGGGCCAGTCCAACACGTTTGCGCATACCGCCGCTCAACTCGGACGGGAGTTTGTGGCTCACATTTTTCAAGCCTACCTGGCGCAGTTTTTGTTCTACCATCTCGGAGATAATATTTTGTTTTAAGAGGGTGTGTTCTTTTAAAGGAAAGGCGATATTTTCGCCCACATTCATGGAATCAAAAAGGGCGGCATCTTGAAACAGCATGCCGAAAAATTTTCTTACTTCATTCAGCTGGCGGTCATTGAGTCTCGTAATATCAACACCATCTATAAGAATTCGGCCCTTGTCAGGTTTTAGCAGACCGATTATGTGCTTTAGCAGAACACTTTTGCCTCCGCCGCTCCTTCCGATGATAACGGTAATCTCTCCGGCCTCTATCGATAAATTGATGCCATCGAGAACCGCTTGACCTTGAAACGACTTATAAACGTCAACGAGTTCGATCATACTCATACTATGTCCCCTCTATATTCAGGAGCCTGCTGTCAGGCGCTCCCAAACCTTTGGGGCGAGACCGATCGAGTTGGTGGCCTCAAACAGTTTTACCGCGTCCTCGTAACCCTGGGCAGTAATTCGATCTTTATAAACACGGTCTATGTTGTTGAGCTTGTCGGTAAATACCTTGTTGGCCTTCTTGATATTTCCTCCAACGTTTCCGGTTTCTACGGCCCACTTCCACATTTCCTCCCAGAGGGAATCGGGAAGTCCGCGATAAGAACGGGTTATATACCCCTTATCGGGTGTGGTTAGAGCATTGCCGCTTTCGTTCATGGCTATTCCAAAGGAAATATTCTGCCAAAAGGTCCCTACATTGCCTTTGCGGATTCCATAGTTGATGAATAGACGAATTTTAGTAAGGGAGGTTCCTGTAATCCCATGCTGAGCAATATCCAGGTCCCACGGCTGAATCGCGTCCCAGATCTCCTTAGTTAGATCGAGCTGTATCCCTTCGTGAGCGGTTCCAAAATATGTGCCGTGAATAGAGCCATTGTTGATCGCTAAAAGATCCGGGTGGATGCCCGCCTTGTTCAGTTCTCCGATGAACCAAGCGGCTTCATCCGGCTGTGTAAAACCTTCGGCGTGCCCTTTTTTCGCTCCGATTTCTCCGAGTTCCACTTCAAGACAATAACCCGCGTCTTGAATTGCCTGAGCCAAGTCTTTTGTTGCCGCAAGGTTCAGCTCGTTTTCCATATGTGAGGCATCAATCGCAAACGAGGTAAAGCCGGCGTCTA